>CAZIVN010000030.1:0-15444 GCA_964542685.1 uncultured Halobacteriales archaeon | reverse complement strand
CACCGGACGACGACAAGGCACCGGACGACGACTAGCCGTCAGTCCAGGCGTTCCGCGGCGTCCTGTTCGAGGAGCGGTTCGGCGTTCTGTTCGGGCAACTGGACGACGTCCGAGCGTTCCAGGTCGTACTCCCGCCCGTCGACGCCGAAGATCGGTCCGACGTCGTCGGTGATGCGGACCGTCGACCGGTCCGTCTCGACCGCTCCGCCGGCGTCACCGGCGATGCCCGCGTCCGCCGCCCCTGACGGCCCGCCGCCGACGGCGTCGTCGCCCGTGACCCCCAGCGTCGCGCCGCCGTCGGTCATCTCCTCGTCGTCACCCACGACGGCGTGGGCTTCGGTCGGTGGCCGGTCGGCGTCGTCGTCGGGGTCCGAGAGCGGGTCCGCCGACCGGTCTGCCGGGGCGTCGTCGGCCGTCTTCGCCGGACCGTCGTCGGCCATCATCGACGCCGCGCTGAGCTCGCTCTCCGTGGCGGCGTGGCTCCGCTCCGTGGGGGACGGGTCCGGTTCGGGATCGGTATCGGGGGCTGCGGCCTCGCCGGACAGCGTCGCCAGGACGTCCGCCTTGTTCCCCTGGATGCTCTCGACGATGTCGTCGAACAGGTCCCGTTCCTCGACGGTCATACCCTCGGTGTCGGCGTTCATCCCGGCCGCCGCGAGGCTCGCCTGCTTGACAAGTTTGCCCATGCGCCGTTCGTACACCTTCTCGACGACTTCCTCTGCGGTCTCGATCTCGTCGGTCAGCCGTCGGACCTCCGGCGATCCGAAGGGGTCGTCGGCTCGGTCCGCGGCCAGGTCCCGCCGATTTTTCAGGTCAGCGACGTACTCGCCGACGTCGTCGTAGAAGGAGTCCCGCAGGTGCTGGAGGGTGTCGTTCCTGCGTTCCTTGCTCTGGACCGACTGGAGTTCGTCGAGGTTCATTCTCGCTCCTTCTCGGCGCGGTCCCTGCACATCAGGAACACGCCGAGGTGTTCGGGAACTGACTGTGTGCCTTCCGAGAGTGTAAAGGTATCGCCACCGAGTTCGACCGTCCCGCCATCGGTCACCTCGACCGCGATGTCCCGCCCCTCGAAGGTCTCGGGGACGGCGTCGACCAGGGGGTCGAAGGAGTCGAGCGCCGCGCGATCGATGGGCGTGACTTCGAGGCCGCTCCCGCCGTGGAGGCTCCTCGGCAACCGAATGAGACGGTTGATGTCCGTCGTGACCGGTTCGTCGATGGGCGCGGCGTCCCGTTCGACGGTTTCGGCGGCGATCAGCCTCGCGAGGTGTTTCACGCGGCCGTGGACGTCGATGTTGCCCGCCGCGATCTCGTCGTAGCGGTCGTCGAACACCGACTGCAGTTTCTCGCTCGACCCGGCGCCGATGCCCTCGTAGGACTGCAACAGTTCGGCCGCGCGCTCGGCGTCGGCCGCTCGCACTTCCTCGACGAGGGCCAACAGGCGGTCGTGGACGCGCCGACTCCAGCCCCCGGACGTGTCGAGTCGCGGGCTGTCGGCCGGCGTCTCGCGGCCGATGGCGCCCGCGGCGACGCGGGTCGTCGCGATCTCCTCCAGGGGCAGCGTCCCGGGCCGGACGTACTCGACGATCTCGCGCCGGGCCGCCCGGCCCAGTTCGCGCACGCCCTCGTCGCGAACGTGGACGTGGTAGCCACGGCCGCCGGAGAACACGACGGTGACGTCCTCGAAGCCGAAGTCGTCCTCGACGAACGTCAGGAGGCGCTGCAGGGCCGCCTTGCACGTCGCCAGCATCTCGCCGTAGCTGTCCTCGTCGGGGTCGGCCCGCGGGAGGTGGTCCGCGTCCAGGTCGAACACCAGGTCGGCCTCCTGCCAGCCCTTCGCGTCCATCCCCGACGCCCCCGGGTCCTCGTAGCGGCCGGCCGAGAAGTAGACGTGGCGCGGGCGCTTGCGCTGCAGGAAACTCCCGAGGTCGCCGACCTCCAGGAGCGAACGGTGCCGGACCATCGTCGTCCCCGGCGTCGCCGTCCAGGGGATGAATCCCCACTCGCGGGCGTCCGGCGCGGGCGGCAGGTCCGGCGGGTACCGCCGGTAGTGGTCCCGGAAGCGGCCCCGCAGGTACGCTCGCGTCCGTTCGTCCATCGGTCAGGGTCGTTGTGGTGGTGAGGGTAAAACGGTACCGGAGGCGGACGCCTCGTCGGGGTGGCGCCGGGAGGGACCCGGCCCCGGACTGCTCACCGGAACAGCGTCCAGACTGCCTCTCCGCCGGTGTGGGCCAGCAATCCCTCGTCGACCGGCACCACCTGGCCCATCTCCGTCCCGTCGCCGGCCGGCGTGGCGCGCCACAGTTCGGTTCCGTCCGCGGGATCGAGCGCGGTGAACCCCGTCCCGGCGACCACCAGTCGGTCGCCGTCACTGACCGGGTTGCCGAACGCCGTCGACGGGAGAGGCGTCGTGTAGGCCCGCTCGCCGCTTCCCACGTCGACGGCGTGGAGCGTCACCTCGCGGTCCCCGGCGCCCTCCCGGAAGGTGACGAGGTAGGCCGTGCCGTCGACCACCGTCGGCCCGCCGCCGTGCCGGCCCGCGACCTCGTACGACCAGGTGAGCGCTCCGGACGCCGCGTCCACGCCGAGGTACGCCGTCGTGGCATCGTCCGGCGCCGCGACCGTGATCGCGACGCCGTCGTCGAGCGCGAGCGGCGTCCCGTACTGCGGTCCGGGGATCGGTTCCGTGACCCACCGACGGTCGCCGCCGTCCGGGGCCCACGCGGCGACGCGGCGGCGGTCCGCGCCGTCGAGGACGTGACACAGGAACGACTCGTCGTCGACCGCGATGCCGCCGGAACTCGGGACCGGAACGTACTCGTCCGGGACGGCTGGCGACCAGACCTGCGATCCACCGTCGGGGTCGATCCCGGTGAGTCGGGGCGGGCCGCCGCCGTTCGCGACGGTGCTGCCGTAGACGACGCCGTCGTGGGGGGACAGTTGCATCGGGGCGTCGGTCCGCCACAGGATCGACCCGTTTCGGGGGTCGAACGCCAGCAACTCGCCGTCCCCTCGCAGGGGCACGGACGAGACCAGCAGGGCCGACTCCGTCAGCGCGATCAGCGGGATGGAACGCGGGCCGCCCGCGCCGTCGACCGGTCGTTCGATCGGCGTCGTCCAGGCCTCGGCCCCGTCGTCCAGTCGGTGACAGCGGACGCGCAGTTCGCCGGGGCCGTCGTCCACTTCGTGGAGCGTCGCGGTGTAGACCGCGCTGGCCCGTGCGACGGCCGAGTACGTGCCGATCGGATCCGCGTCGGGAGACAGGGACCAGTCGCCCGCGACCGGGTCGCCGGAGAGGGACGCCACGGCGCTGACGCCCGTGTTGCCGGCGTCGGCCCGGTACTGACCCCACGTGACCGGGCCGGGAGACAGGTCGATCGTCGGGCCAGTCGTCGTCGATCCGTCGGTCGTCGACGTCGGGTCACCGGTCGTCCGGCGCGTCGTCACCGGGTCGTCGACGGTGGACCCGTCGGTGCCGGAACAGCCCGCGACCGCTCCGGCGGTCGTCACACCGATGGCCTGGAGGGCTCGTCTGCGGGTGTACGGGGACATCGTCTCGAACATCCGCCCAGATGTTTGAAAACCCTTCTCCCGGACGGAGTGTCAGGCCTTGCCACACACTTATTCCCTCGCTTGCCCACTGGGTGGACATGAGCAGCGGCGACTCCAGGCCGTCCGGGCCCTCGGAGCCCACCGACACCGACGACCGACCGCGGACGGCCGACCGACGTCGACACGTCCCGAGCCACGACGCGGCGACGCTCCGGGCACTCGCCGAGGACCTCCGGACGCGCGTCGCGGGCGAGGTGCGGTTCGACGAGTACGCCCAGGTGCTGTACGCCACCGACGGGAGCGTCTACCAGGCCCGTCCGGCGGGCGTCGTCTGTCCGGAGGACGTGCCCGACGTTCGCGCGGCGGTCCGGACGGCCGCCGAACACGACGTCCCGATCGTTCCGCGGGGTGCCGGAACGTCGCTCGCCGGGCAGGGCGTCGGCCCCGGCTGTCTGCTCCTCGACTGTTCCGTCCACATGGACGACGTGCTGTCGGTCGATCCCGACGCGAAACGGGCACGGGTCCAGCCCGGTGTCGTCCAGGACGACCTGGACGACCACCTCGAACCGTACGGCCTCCAGTTCGCCCCCGATCCGGCCTCGTCGAACCGCGCGACCGTGGGTGGGGGAATCGGGAACAACTCGACGGGCGCCCACTCGGTCCGCTACGGCATCACCGACGCCTACGTCGAGGCAGTCGACGTCGTCCTCGCCGACGGAACGCTCGGGACGTTCGGGGACGTCGTCCTGGACTCACCGGAGTGGGCGGAACTGATGGAGCGGGACGACCGCGTCGCCGACCTCCACCGGACGGTCAGATCGGTCGTCGAGGACAACGAGGCCGAAATAGCCGAGCGGTTCCCAACGCTGAAACGCTGTGTCTCTGGGTACAACCTCCAGAAGGTCGTCCGCGAAGAGAACGGCGACCGCGTGCTGAACCTCGCGAAACTGGTCGTCGGCGCGGAGGGGACACTCGGCGTCGTCGTCGCGGCCGACCTGTCGCTGGTGACGCGCCCGGAGGAGACCGCACTCGTGGGGTTCGCCTACGACGACCTGCTGGACGCACTGGCCGCGGTGCCGGTCGCACTCGACTGCGAGCCGAGTGCCGTCGAACTCATCGACGACCAGGTGGTCGCGATGGCCCGCGACGCCCCGGAGTACGCCGCCTACGCGGAGCCGATTCCGGACCGTGCAGCGGCCCTCCTGCTGGTCGAGTTCGACGACGAACTGCACGACGACTTCGAGGCCGCCGTCGGGGAGACGACCGCCGCTCTCGGCGGTATCGAGTCCGGAGTGCCGGGGGAGACGGAGGCGTCGGACGACGGTCGCCCGGCCCCGCCGTTCCGGCGAATCGAAGCCCACGACGACGAGGCCCGGGCGAGACTCTGGAAGCTCCGGAAGGCCGCCATCCCGCTTTTGATGTCGATGGACGGCGACCCGAAGCCGTACCCGTTCATCGAGGACGCCAGCGTCCCGCCGGCCGAACTGGCCGAGTACGTCGACCGCTTCGAGGACGTCCTCGACGACCACGGGACGTCGGCGGCCTACTTCGCTCACGCCGGCGTCGGGACGCTCCACATCCGGCCCGTCCTGAACCTCAAGGAGGAGGACGGGGTCGAGACGATGCACGCCATCGCGGACGACGTGACGGACCTCGTCGCGGAGTACGGCGGCGCCTTCTCCGGCGAACACGGCGACGGAATGGCACGGACCGAGTTCACCCCCAAGCTGTACGGCGAGGACCTCTGGACGGCGTTCAAGCGGGTCAAAACCGCCTTCGATCCGGAGTGGCGCATGCACCCCGGGAACGTCGTCTACCGGGATGGCCGCGACGACGTCGGCCCGGACTCGGAACGCGGCGTCGGCGCGGACATGCGCGAGAACCTCCGGTACGGCCCGGCCTACGAGTCCGTCGAACCCCAGACCGGGCTGGATTTTTCCGACGACGGCGGGTTCTCCCACCTCGTCGAACTGTGCAACGGCTGTGGCACCTGTCGACAGACCGGCTCCGACACGATGTGTCCCACCTACCGCGTGACGGGCGACGAGATCGACACCACACGGGGCCGTGCGAACATGCTCCGGGCAGCCATCTCCGGCGAAGTCGCCACCGACGAACTGTACGACGAGCGGTTCCAGTCCGACGTTCTCGACCGCTGTCTCGGCTGCAAGGGCTGCAAGACGGACTGTCCGACCGGGGTCGACATGGCGAAACTGAAAGCCGCCGTCAAACACGAGTACGGCGAGCGAGCGGGGCGGTCCCGTCGCGAGCGCCTGTTCGCGAACGTGGACCGGGTGGCCGCCCTCGGCAGTGCCCTGGCGCCGGTGTCGAACTGGCTCGCGAGCGTTCCGGGGAGCGGCCCCGTCGCGGAGCACTTGCTCGGCGTCGCGGCCGAGCGCGACCCGCCGCCGTTTCGGGGGGAGTCGTTCGCGGCCTGGTTCGCGAACCGCGGCGCGTCGGTGCCGCCCGATGAGGCCGCCGCGCGAGTGGTTCTCCTGCCGGACACGTACACGAACTACAGCTATCCCGGGGTCGGGAAAGCGGCCGTCGAACTCCTCGAAGCCGCGGGGGTCCACGTCCGGGTGCCGTCGGACCTGCCGCCGAGCGGCCGAGCAGCCTACTCCGTCGGAGACCTCGGACTCGCCGGGGACCGGGCCCGGGCCGTCGTCGACGAACTGGACCCGCTGGTCCGGGAGGGGTGGACGGTCTGCGCCGTCGAACCCTCGGACGTTTCGGTGATCCGCGACGACTACCCGGACCTCTGCTCGGGCGAGGCCGTCGACCGGGTGACGGGTGCGACCAGCGGCGTTGCCGAGTTCCTCGACCGGTCCGGCCTGGACGACCGCCTCGACTTCGCGGCGCCCGACCGACGCCTCGCGTACCACGGCCACTGCCACGCGAAGGCACTGGGGTTCGCACGGCACCCCGCGGCCCTCCTCAGGCGCGCGGGGTACGACGTCGACGTGCTCGACTCCGGCTGTTGCGGGATGGCCGGGGCGTTCGGCTACGAGGCCGAACACTACGACCTCTCGGTCGCCATCGGGGAGATCCTCTGCGAGACCGTCGCGGAGAGCCCGGCCGACGACGTCGTCGCCACCGGGGCGTCCTGCCGGACGCAACTCCACGACCTGCGCGGCGACCGCCCGGATCACCCCCTTGAGGCGCTGGCCGGGGCGCTCCCGGAGTGACCCGGCGCCACTCCGGGCGCCGGTCGCGGCCGCCGGCAGGGCTAGTCCTTTGGGGCTCGGCCGGGACGTGGCCCGCATGCAAGTCCCACCGGCCACCGTGTCGCCGGGCAGTATCGTCAACGAGACAATCGACTCGTTCGTCGGCGACCTGACCGCCGCGCTCCCGCGCGTCCTCTCCGGACTCGTGTTCCTGCTCGTGGCGGTCGTGATCGTGAAACTGATCATGCTCGTCGTCCGGGCGCTGCTCGCGCGGGCGTTACCGGGCGACGCGCCCGCGCTCCGGCAGTTCGCCGCCACGCTCGTGTCCGTCGTCCTCTGGTTCGGCGTGATACTCGGCCTGCTCACCACGCTCGGCCTGGGAGACATCGCCGCGGCGCTGGGCACCGCCAGTGGCTTCCTGGCACTCGGCGTGGCCTACGCACTCTCGGAGATGATCGAGGACGCCGTCGCCGGAGTGTACCTCCTGCGGGACCCGGATTTCAACCCCGGTGACGTGATCACGGCGGGCGACACCACCGGCGTCGTCCGCACCATCGAACTGCGAAAGACCCGGATCGAAGTCGAGGGTGACACCGTGGTGCGGGCGAACGCCGAAATCGAGAAACGCTGGACGAAACGCGAGGACGCGGAACCCGGGGCCTGACTGGTCGCCGCCCCCGTCGACCACGTGGTGCGGTAGCAGGCGACGCCGGCGTGCTTATGTCCGGGCGGGGCGTACGGTAGCCAGACATGATGCTCGGCCACGCACTCGTCGCGTTCGCCGTCGTGGCTCTCGTCGCCCACCGGGTCGGCTGGGAGCCGCGCCGAGCGACCGCACTCGCCGTCGTGGCCGGCGCCTTCGCGACCATCCCGGACGTCGACATGGTGTACGCCCTGACGGGATTCACCGGCGGGACCGTCGACCCGATCCGGGCCACGACGGCACTGGCCAGCGGGAACGTCAAAGTCGTTTTCGAGGTGGCCAACGCGTTCTGGGGCACGAGTACCGTGACGCACCGCACGATGACTCACTCGCTGGTCGTCGCCGTGCCCGCGGCCGCGGCGTTCGCGGTCGTGACCGCCCGGGACCGCCAGGGGACGGCGTCGACCGTCGCGGCGGCGACGCTGGTCGGTGTCTGTTTCGTCTCGTTCTGGACCAGCGGTGCGCTGGGGGCACTCATCATGATGACGTTCGTCGTCGCCGGTATCGGCGTCGCGGTGGGGGCGCGACAGTACACCGACCTGGGCGTCCGCGAGGTGTTCGCCGCCGCGCTGTTCGGCCTCGTCAGTCACCCGTTCGGGGACGTGTTCACGGGCGAACCGCCGGCCTTGCTGTACCCCCTCGACGCGAAGGTACTCGACGGTCGGATTCCGCTCCACGACGACGCGACGCTCCACCTGCTCGGGGCCTTCGCGATCGAGCTCGCGGTCGTCGGCCTCGCACTCGTGGCCGTCGCGAGGCTGTGGGACCTGCAGCTCCGCGAGGCGGTCCACCCCGCGGCGGGACTGGGCGTCGCCTACGCGGCCGTCGTCCTCTGGCTCCCGCCGCCGACGCTGAACGTGTCCTACCACTTCGTGTTCTCGATTCTGGGCGTCGGCACGACGCTCGGCGCCCCCGCCTGGCGCCGCAGCGACGGGTCGGGCTGGCTCCCCGTCGACCGCCTGAAAGTCTGGGGGTTCGCCGTCACGAGTACCGTCGCAGTCGCCCTCGCGCTGGCCGCCTACGTCGCCGGGTACCTCCTGCTCTGATACGGTTTAGTTCCACTGTTTACCAGTGAGCACCCGTACGGTGCCGGTGCTCACCGGGACTATAGTAGTCGTTGAAACTATTTGCACACACCTCGGAGCGAGGCGGCCAGCGAGCCTCGCTGGCCGCTCTTCCCGAGATGGGTGCGCATTGATTTTCAACGACTACTATAGATGCAACGAAACCGTATGTTACGGGGGGTCCCACAGCGGTCCCGGCAGCGACCGTTCGGCACAGGGGTTCCGGGCGTCGGTCGATCCGTATCGGACGAGTGGGACCCTCCAGCGGCTATCCGGACGTTTAAAAGGACCGTGAACCCGGGTCCCCTGGCATCAACCCGGGGGGGTTTCAGTACTGCAACCCTAGCGGACACTGTATGACAGACAGCACGAAACGGCTGCGGAGACGGTCACTGCTCGCGTCGGTCGGAACGCTCGCGACGGTCGGACTGGCCGGCTGTGGCTCCCCCAGCGGTAGCGAGGACGGCGGCGACGGCGGCGACGGTGGCGACGGTGGCGACGGCGGCGACGGCGGAACGACTGCCGACGGCGGCGACGGCGGTGGGGAAACCATCGACGCGGGGGAGTACCCCGCGGTCGAGGAGTGGTTGACGGAGGAAGAGATCGGCGGCCCGGACGACACCTTCGACGGGTCGATCGTCGACATGACCGACGCGGACTCGGTGACGGTCCAGGTCGGCGCCGAGGGCAACGGCGCCAACTTCGCGTTCGACCCGTCCGCCGTCGCGGTGTCGACCGGGACCGACGTCACCTGGGAGTGGACCGGCGAGGGCGGGACGCACAACGTCGTCGCGGATCCCGAGGAAGGCACCGACGCGACGGACTTCACGTTCTCCTCCGGTGAGCCGGTCGACAGCAGTGACGAGACGTTCAGCCAGACGCTCGACGAGACGGGAACCGCGCTGTACTACTGCACTCCGCACCTCTCGACCGGGATGAAAGGCGCAGTCGTCGTGCAGTGATACGGTTCAGTTTCATCTTTTACCGGTGAACACCCGTACGGAGCCGGTTCTCACCGGTAAACAGTGAAACGAAACCGTACGAGGCCGACGACTCGTCGCGAGGTGGGAACTACCCGGCGTCGGACGGCGGTTTTTTGAGGTGTCGGCGCCGAGTGCGTTGCATGGCAGAGACGGACCTGGACAGACTGTTCAGGGACACACGGGTCAACGCGGCCATCGCGTGGGTACTCACTGTACTGACGGGACTGGTCGGCGTCGAGGCGACGCTCCTGGGCGATCCGGTCTGGGGCGTGTTCGCGGTACTGGCAGCGGTGATCGCCGTATTACCCGCGGTTCGGTTCCTGAACCCCAGCGTGATGCCGCCCTGGGAGGTGCTGGTCCTGGTGGCCCTGCCGATGTTCGGACGGACGGTGCTGGGCGGTCTCAGCGGGACGCTGGTCACGTATCTCGCCGTCGCGGGCGTGGCCCTGGTCGTCGCGGTCGAGATTCACACCTTCACCCCGGTGTCGCTCACCATCGGGTTCGCCATCCTGTTGGCGGTGGTGGCCACGATGGCGACGGCGGCCGTCTGGGGCGTGTTCCGAGGGGCCGCCGACTGGTACCTGGGACTGAACACCATGCCGGGCAACAAGGCCCTCAACTGGGAGTTCGTCTACTCCATCGTGGCCGGCGTCGGCGCGGGCGTCGTCTTCGAGTACTACTTCCGGCGCGAGTCGGCCGCAGACGAGCGCGTTCCTGACCCCGTTCGCGAGGACATAGAAGTCGAGCGGGAGCAGTCCGCCGGAGGTGGTGACTGATGCGCGTTCGCGACTGGATCGGGGTCTCCGAACGCCGCCAGAAGCAGTTGACCCACGTCATGGAGGTGTCGCTGATCGGCATCCTGGTGATCGGGCTGTACGTCAACTCCGTCGGCATCGTCGTCAACGCGGGCGTCGGCATCCTCGTCACGCAACTGGTGCCGGTGCTCGAACGGGACTACAACATCCCGATGGACCCGAGCCTCGTGTTGTGGATCACTGCGGCCGTCTTCCTCCACGCCTTCGGGACCGTGCCGCTCCCGGCCGACTGGATCGAACCGGTCGGCACCGTCGACCCCGGCCAGAGTAGTGCGTCGCTGTACAACTCCGGCGGCGGGTGGGACCACCTGACACACGCCCTCTCGTCGTCGCTCGTCGCCGCGGCAGGCTACTCGACGGTGCGGGCCCTGGACGAACACAGCGACGGCATCGTCATCCCTGGGCGATTCATGTTCGTGTTCATCGTCCTGTTCGTCCTCGCGTTCGGGGTGTTCTGGGAAGTCGTCGAGTTCGCCATCGGTGGCGCCGCGGAACTGGCCGGGAGCGGGAGCGTCCTCACCCAGTACGGCGCGGCGGACACGCTACTGGATCTGGTGTACAACACCCTCGGTGCCATCGTCGTCGCCATCTGGGGGACGGCCTACCTCACGGACGTCGTCAGCGCCATCGGGGAACGGCTGGAAGACGGCTCCTGGGGGGGAGACGAGGACGCTCCGGAGTGAACCCCCGGAGGGAATCGTCACGAGTGACAGCCGTCCGGTACATTCGAAAACGTGAAACGTGGGGAGAGCCTCCGTAGGGCTATGGGTGGTAACGGAGCAGTACATAGCCGTCGGAGGTTCCTCGCGAGCGCGGGGACAGCGCTGACGGCGGCTACCGCCGGCTGCGTCGACCGGTTCATCTCGACGAGTCAGCGGAACGCACCGTCCAGGGTGTCCCTGACGGTGTCGGCGCCACCTGCCGACGACGACCAGGGCGCCGTCGACATCGCACGCCAGCTCGTCGGCAACCTCTCTATCGCGGGGGTCAACGCGAACCTCCGTCCGGTCGCCGCCTCCGAGCTCTCGCGGAACTTTCTCGTCAACCGCGAGTTCGAAATCGTCGTTACGCGTCACCCGCTGTTCGACGACCCCGACAGATTGCGACGACTGCTGTACTCGACGTACGCGGAGGGTGACGGGTGGGGGAACCCGTTCGGGTACTCCAACCTCGACACGGACGAACTGCTCGACGAACAGCGGGCACAGTCGGGCGATCGGCGGGAAGAGACGATCCAGGAGGTCCTCCAACAGATCGTCCGCGATCAGCCGTTCTCGGTGATCGCCGTGCCGGAGTACTACTCCATCGCCTCGCCATCGGTCGCCTTCGAGGCTGGTGCGACGACGCTACAGCGACCCGTCGACTACCTCAACGTCCGCCCGCCGGACGGTCAGTCCGACCTCCGGGTCGCCCTGTTGGACGGCGGCATCACGGTCAACCGGAACCCGCTCGCCGTCGAGTATCACGAACGCGGAGCGGTGCTCGGAACCATCTACGAACCACTCGGCAGACGAATCAACGATCGGACCATCCCGTGGCTCGCCAGCGACTGGGAGTTCGAGAACGACGACTCGAATCCGACGCTGTCCGTCACGCTTCGTGAAGGTCTGACCTTCCACGACGGCGAAGAACTGCAGGCGACCGACGTCGCCTTCAGTTACCGGTTCCTCACGGACACGTCCCTGGGTAATGCCGACGACACCGTCCCCGCCCCGCGGTTCCGCGGCCGCGAGAGCCTCGTCGCCGGCGTCGACGTCGACGACAATCGCCGGTTCACGCTACGGTTCGAGGACTGTTCGCAAGCAGTCGCGCGACGCGCCCTGACCGTTCCGATCCTCCCGAAACACGTCTGGGTCGAGAAGAGTTCACTCCGGAAGCGACTGGTGACCGAAGCACTCGTCTGGGACAATCAACAACCCATCGGGTCCGGGCCGCTGATGTTCGAGTCGGCCGAGAACGGCGAGTCCGTGACGCTCCGTCGGAACCCCGACCACTTCCTGTTCCGGGACGACCTGGAGGGCCCCGTCACGAGGTTCGAGAACCGACCGGCCTACGAGCGCATCCAGTTCGTCCTGACGCCGTCGGGTGGGGCCGGCGTGGAACTGGTCTCGGGCGGCGAGGTCGACGCCCTTGGATCACCGCTGTCGGATGCCTTCGAGAGCGCCCGCAGCGACCCGCAGGTCAGTCTCGCACAGGACGAGTCGTGGTCCTGGTACCTGCTCGGGTTCAACGCGCGCCGGTCACACCTCTCGAACCCGCGATTCAGGCGCGTCGTCGCACAACTGGTCGACCGGTCGTACGTCGCGCGGTCTATCCTGTCGGGACGTGCCCGCCCCGCGGACGTGCCGCCGATGTCGGACAAGTTCGTGCCGCGAGACCTCCGCTGGAGCGGCGAGAGCGCAGTCGGGGCGTTCCCCGGAGGCCAGGGCAGCGTCGAACAGACGGCCGTACGCGAGCTGTTCCGAGACATCGGCTACCGGTACGACGGCGACGCACTCGTTGCGAACTGATCCCGGAAACGGGACGACGGGAACGGGACCACCGCGTTTATCCCCGCAGCCGTCTATCTCCCGTCGATGGCACTCGTGGACGTGCTGGTCACGTTGTCCACCGTGGTCGGCATCGCGCTGGTGGTCGCGACCGGGGTGCTGGTGGGATTCGGACGGCTGTTCCGAGCGCTCCGCGACGCCCCACGAAGAGTCGGCGCTATCGCTCCGTACCTGGCTGTCCTCCTCGTCGTCCTCGGCCTCCGCCGACTCGCACTCACCTACGGACCCGCGTTCTCCTGGTTGCTGGACATCAACATCACGACGCTCATCTACTCCATCGAGGGCACTGCTATCACGGGATTACAGGCGATTGGGACGCCGCTGGTCACCCGCTACTTCATCTACTCGTACCTGTACGGCTACACGTTTCTCCTGTTGTTCCCGTTCGTCGCGTACTTCGCCCTGGAGGACACCACCCACCTCCGCGAACTCGTCGTCGCCGACCTGTTGAACTACACCATCGGTCTGGTCTGTTACGTCCTGTTCATCGCGTACGGACCGCGAAACCTGAACATCGCACCCGAGTTGCTGTTCGACATCTACCCGCAGTCCCAGTTGTTGACCAGCGAGGTCAACCGCAACGTCAACGTGTTCCCGTCGCTGCACACGTCGCTGTCCGTGACCGTCGCGGCCCTCGCGATCAGAACGCGCGACGAGTACCCGGTCTGGGCGGTGCTCTCGGTTTTCCTCGCGGTGAGCGTCTCCGTCTCGACGATGTACCTGGCAATCCACTGGGTCATCGACGTCGTGGCCGGCACCGTCCTGGGCCTCGTCGCCTACTGGGGTGGCGTCCACAGTCCGCAGGTCACGAGTGGGATGGTGGTCGAGGAGGTGGACGAACGGACGGCTTGGATCGACCGTGCACGCCGGCTCCGACGGTGGATCGAGTCCCGTGTCGGTCGTGGGGATTTACAATCCGACCGCGAGTAGCCCGGCCCATGGTGTTCAAGAAGATCACCCTGATCGGCACGAGTACCGAGAGCTTCGACGCCGCGGCGGACGACGCCATCGACCGCGCGGAGGACACCCTCGAGAACGTCCACTGGGTCGAGGTCGAACACCTCGGCGTCGAGGTCGCGACTTCCGACGCCCGGGAGTACCAGGCCGAGGTCGAGGTCGCCTTCGAACTCGAAGACTAGCGGTTCGGGGCGGTGGACGACCCGTACCTAACCAGGTAGGTGCCAGATACTACTCGGTCAATCCCATAGAGCCTGTTGCCGGACGCTTTCCGGCAGACGGCAGAAGACACCCACCCACCACCCACCCGCGACGCCTCTCACCTCCGAGTGGCGTTTTCCTGCTGTACCCACCACCCACACGGTAGCAGCGCCGCAAGGCGACCTCACGCGGAGATCCCACCGCTCAGCGGTGCCCCTCGTCGGTGATCACCTGGTCGACGAGAGCCATCGGCGTCGCGTCGTAGGCGGGGTTCTCGACGGCGACGTCCTCGATGGGTTCGAGCATCACCTCGCTGGGCGAGCGCCACTCGTTCTCGAAGGCGAACCCGCCGTCGACGATCTTCGACGACGACCCGACGACCGTCACTGGGACGTCCAGTTCGTCGGCCGTCGCCGCTATCGGAAACGTGCCGACGCGGTTGTACAGCGTGTCCTCGACGATGCAGTCCATGCCGATGACGACGGCGTCACACTCCGAGAGGAAGTGGCCGCAGGCGCCGTCGGTGATGAGGTGGACCGAGACCCGATCCATCTCCGCGAGGTGGCGGGCACACTTCCGACCCAGGTAGCGCGGTCTGGCCTCCGTGACGTACCACTCGAGGTACGTGCCGTTCTGGGCGGCCATCTCGACGGCCTCCAGTACCGTCGAGGAGTAGTCGTGAGTCATGAGCGTGGTCCCGTCCTCGAGCATGTCCGCGGCGTACTGTGCCGCGCGCCGCTTGCCGGACTCGACCCGGTCGACGGCGACGTCGATGGCGTCCTGGACGACCGCCTTCGCGGTCCCGAGGTCCTCGAAGGTACCGTCTCGTACCGGCTCTACCACCTCGTTGACGGCGTTGTGTAACGAGGCGTGCGAGGGGTTGGCTCGTCTGAGCGCCGATCCGTTGCGCTCGACGGTCCGGACGAAGTCGTCGACGCTTTGGAACTCCCTGTCGAGCAGTTCTTCCAGCGCCCGCGCGGCCTTCACCGCGACCACCGAGGAGCTGTGGGTCTGCATCTCCCTGATCTCCTCGATCGTCTCGTCGATCATGTTCCCCCAGTGGCCCGGGGGTGGAATAGGCCTTCCGGCGTGGGTCGCGGACGGCGACACGCAACGCTTTTTCGCCGTCCGGCCGAGGCTCCGGCATGGCCACACCCGAGGTGCTCGCGGACGCGCCGCGAGCGATCGACACGCACGCACACCAGCCGACCAGCGAGTTCCTCCACGACGCCGGCGGACAGCTGATGCGCGACGCTGCCGAGCGGTTCGGTACCGACCTGGAAACCGACACCTACGAGAACATGATCGCGGAGTACCGGGCTGCGGGCGTCGGCAGGGCGGTGTTGCTCGGGTGGGACGCCGAGACGAACACCGGCAACCCACCCGTACCCAACGACTACGTCGACGACGTCCGCGCCGAGTACCACGACTTCTTCGTCGGCTTTGGTTCCGGCGA
>CAZIVN010000029.1:0-15725 GCA_964542685.1 uncultured Halobacteriales archaeon | reverse complement strand
CATCGAGGAGGGGTTCGAGGCCAGCGGCTGGATCGTGATCCGCAACCCGATGCCGACCATCGTGTTCCTGTTCGTCTACCTCCGGCACCTGCTGTTGATGGGCGAGGAAGACACCGCCCAGCAACTGCTCGGCGAGGTCGTGGAGGGCGAGGATCCGGACGCCGAACCACTCGTGGTCCCCCGGGGAGCGACCGTCGACGACGACACCTGGCAGGTGTCGGCGCCGGCGACGATCGGCGACGACTGCCGGATCCACGGCAACGTCCGGGCCGAACGGATCACCGTCGGCCGCGACAACAACGTGTTCGGCAGCCTCCGGGCCCGCGGCGACATCGAGGTCGGCGAGGACACGCGGATTCACGGCGACGTGACGACCCGCGACGGGACGGTCGTCGTCAAGGCCGGCGCAGAGATCCTGGGGGACGTCTCCTGTGAGACGCTGGAACTCGACGAGGACGCACTCGTCGACGGGACGGTCAGGGCCAGCGGCGAGATGCGCATCCGTCGCAAGGAACGCCGCGAAATCGAGTGACGCGGCGCCTCAGAACGGTCGTTCGCTGACGATTCCTCGGGGATCGAACGCGTACACGCCGGACAGTACGAGTGCGAGGACGATCACGGCAATCCGTGCGAGTCCACCGGTCGATCCGAGGTCGACCCCCTGGAGCGACACTGCCATCAGCAGGGCGACGACGACCCACAGCACGGCGAGTGCGCGTCGTTTTCCGTCCTCCATGGCTCAGGATTACGGGCCGTCGCGTATGAATCGCGCGCTTCGGGCCGACGCGGACCCGAAAACCAATCACCCCCGGCGACGTATCCCCCGCCGTGACCGACGCCGTGGAGCGGCAAGACGGGTACGTGGTCGCCGTCAAGCCGTCGGCACGGCGGACGAACGCGACGGTGGGGCGACTGGTGTACGAGCGTGGCCCCCGCGAGCGGTTCGACTCCCGTGCGCTGGCCGAGGAGTGGGCCCGCGCGCTGTCCCGGGGCGGCGGCCAGGTGTGGATCCGTGACGCGAACCCGAACGACGCCTCGCCGGTCGACGGGTACCTGATCAGTTCCAATCGGCACCGCGTCGGTGGCCGCTCCGGCGACGGGCCACTGGAGGCGTTCGCCGGCGAGGAGACCGGGCAGCCACATCCTTTTTGATTCGGTGACGACTTGACACGACAAATGGAGCCTGGTGTCCAGGAGGTCGTGCTGGTCCACCTCGCCGAGGTCGGCGCACGGGGGGACGCCGACCCGGGAGCGGTGCCGGCCGAGGCGACGGTCGCCGGCATCGGCGACGTGCTGGGGTTCGACCGGCGCGGCCTCGCCGGTCGCGTCGAACTGCTGTCCGCGCTCGACGAGCTGACCGGCGACGGCCTCGTCACCGAACGGGACGCGGTCCTGGAGGGCCGGACGGAGCCGGCGACGGCCTACGTCCTCACGGACGGCGGCGAGCGCCGGGCAGCGGCGGTGCGCGACGCGGTGCTGGACCGCGAGGTGACGATAACGGGCGAGGCGGCGGCGACGGTTCGACTGGCCGACGTCGACGAGTACCTGCCGGCGCCAGCGCTGTCGCGTGCGCTGGCGCGCCTGACCGACGACGGTACGGTCCGGGTCGGGTCGTCCGGGGAGACGTTCGTGAACCGCGAGACGGAACTGGCCGCCCTGGAGACGCTCGTCGACCGGGTCGCGGGTGGCGACCCTGCAGCGGTGCTCGTCGAGGGTGCGGCCGGGGTCGGCAAGACGACGCTCGTCACCGACCAACTCGCGGACCTCGCCCGGTCGGCCGACCTCGGGGTGTCCGTCGGGCGCTGCCAGGCCGAACTGTCGGACCCGTACCGTGCCGTCCGCGAGGCCCTCGGGGACGTCCTGGAGCGGGATCCGTTCGCGACCGACGGGGTGGCGCCGACCGACGCCTCCCAGCTGGAGGCCGAACGGACGGCGATGTTCGGCGACGTCGTCGACGCCGTCGCCGCGGCGACCGAGGACGCGCCGGCGATGGTCGTCGTCGACGACCTCCACTCGGCGGACGGGCCGACGCTCGGGATGTTCTCGTACCTGGCCCGGCACCTCGAGGGGGCGGTGTTGCTCGTCGGCACGTACCGTGGGTCCGGCATCGAGGACGACCACCCCGTCGCCGACCTCGCCGCGGAGTGGCCCGAGGCGACGCCGGACTCGGGGCAGTCGGGGGCACACCTCTCGCTCGAGCCCTTCGGCCGCGACGACACGCGGCAACTGGTCGAGTCGACGCTCGACCGGCACGGGGTGCCCGCGGGGTTCGTCGACCTGGTGTTCGACCTCACGGCGGGGAACCCGCTGTTCGTCACCGAGAGCGTGACCCGACTGGTCCAGGAGGGCACCGTCGACCCGGACCACGACGTGTACCCGGAGCGACCGTCGGAGATTCCGATCTCCCCGGAGGTCGAGGAGACCATCGACGTGCGACTGTCCGTCCTCGACGAGGCGACACACGACGTCCTCGAACTGGGCGGCGTGATCGGACAGACGATTCCCTACGAGGTGCTGGTCGCGGCCGCCGGCCGTCCCGAGTCGGACCTCCGGAAACGCGTCGACCTCCTGGTCGACAGCGGCGTCTGGGAGTGGGCCGAAGGCGGGACGTCGCGCCTGCGGTTCGCCAGCGGTCTCACCCGAGAGACGGTGTTCGACCGGATCGACGACGAGCGTCGGCGCGACCTGCACCGCCGTATCGCCGACGCCGTCGAAGCCGAACACCCCGACGACCCCGACTACTACACCGCTATCGCCTACAACTACCGCCAGGCCGGCGAACACGAGCGTGCGTTCACCGCGTTCGTCCGTGCGGCCGACCACGCGAAGGACGTCTACGCCCACGAGAGCGCACTCGACGACTACGACCGTGCACTGGAACTCGCCCGGGACCACCTCGACCGATCGGACGACGACCCCGACGTCCTCTCGGTCCTCGAGGAGTCCGCCGAGACGTACTACCTCCTCGGCGAGTACGAGGAGGCCGACCGCTACTACCGGTACGTTCGCGACCGCGCGACGGACCCGGAACGCCTCCGCCGGATCGCCCACGTACGCGCGGACATCCTCGATTCACAGGGGCGGTACGCGGAGGCCGAGGCGGTCGCGACCGAGGCCATCGAGGAGTACGGCGTCGCCGACACCGTCGAGAGCCGTCGCCTCTACGGGATGCAGGGCGGGGCGTACCTCCACATGGGCGAGTACGACGCGGCCGAGACGGCGTTCCAGCGGTGTCTCGAGATCGCAGAACGGATCGACGAACCCGAAGCGCTCGCGGCGGCGTACCTCGACCTGGGGGCACTGGATCTGGTCCGCGGGGAGGCCGACGACGAGACGCGCGAACTGCTTGAGCGTGCGGTGTCGGTCGCCGAGGACAGCGAGGAGGACCGTGCGCTGCCGAGAGCACTGAACAATCTCGGCGGCCTGTACGTCCAACTGGGACGGATCGAGGACGCGGAGGCGGCCTACGAGCGGTGTTTCGCGCTCAGAGACGAGATGGGCGACCGGGTCCAGATCGCCAAGGCCCACGGCCAGCTGGGCCACATCAAACAGGAGAAAGGCGAGTTCGACCGCGCACGCGAGGAGGTCGCGGAAGCCATCGACATCGCCGAGTCGGTCGACAACCCGCAGGTGTTGGTCACGAACTACCAGCGACTGGCGTCGATCCACCACACGCTGGGCGAACTGGACGCTGCCGTCGACCGGACGCGCGAGGCACTGGCGGTCGCGGACCGCCTCGACAACCCGGGCCAGCGCGTGAGTCTGCTCACGTCGCTGGCGGACCGGCACGTCGACCGCGGCGACTTCGACCGCGGTCGCGAACTGGCCGAGGAGGCTCTCGAGGTCGCGGCGGAGGTCGGCGAGGCGGACCGGCGGTGGGGGGCGCTGGCCGTCCTGGGCAACGCTCGGCACGCCACCGACGACAGCGAGGGGGCTCGGGAGGCGTACGCCGAGGCTCTCTCGGTCGCGAGGGACGGCGACGCGCTGGGCGACGCCCAGGTCGCGGTCAGTCGGGCACGGCTCGCGGCGGTCGCCCGGAAGGCCGGGGACGTCGACGTCGCCAGGGAGCACCTCGCCGCGGCGGAGGAAGCCGCCGAGGCGGCCGAGCAGGCGGTGGTCCGGCTCCGAATCGGCGTCCAGTCCGGGGCCCTCGCACGAGTCCGCGACGACTACGACGAGGCGGCGGCGGCCGTCGAGGACGTTCTGGAGACGAGCCGGGAGCCCCGGCATCGCTCGCCCGTAATCGAGTGTCGGGCCGCGCTCGAACTGGCCCGGATCGAGCAAGACCGGGGACGCACGGAGCGGGCCAACCAGTTCGCCGACCAGGTTCGCCGCCTTGCTCGCGAGGGCGGGATCGGCCGGTACCGGCCGGCGCTGCGAGACCTCGAGGCCAGCCTGGCCGACGCCTGATACGGTCTCGTTTCGTCTATTACCGTCCGAGCCACCGGCCGTACCATTTTTGCACGCTAGGTGAGAGGGAGAGACCAATGCAGGTGGGGGTCGACGAGGTCGTGCTGGCGCACCTCGTCGAGGTTGGGGCGCACGCCGAGGCGGACAGCGTGCCGAGTCCGAGGCACGCGCGGCGGTGACGGCGGCCGAGGCGGGAGCCGGGAGCCAGGACCAGGCCCCGGAGATTCGGGCCCGGACGGTCGCCGGCGCGGTCGCACGCGAGCGGGGCGACCTGGCGACCGCCGAGGAGTACCTGACGGCGGCCCACGACCGCGCCACCGAGGAGGGTCGCCGACTGCGCGCCTGGCGTGCCGGCTACGAACTGGCGCTCCTGGACCGGGAACGGGGCCGCGACGAGCCGGCCCGGGAGCGACTGCGCGAGATTCGGGCGGCCGCCGACGAGGGCGGTGCGTCGCGACTGGCTCGGCGGTGCGAGGCCGCACTGGACGCGTCGTGAGTCACTCGCGGTACGTCTCGAGGACCGCCGTCGCGGCGTCGCCGAGGCGTCGCACGTGCTCGTCGGTCAGGTGGAACTTCGGCTCCCAGGTCGAGGGCCCGAGGTAGTCGCTGGTGACGAACATCGCGGCGGCGTCGACATCCCGTTGGGCGGCGACGGTGAACACCGCCGACGCCTCCATCTCGACGGTGAGCACGCCCTCCCGGGCGTACCGTTCGACCTCCGCGTCCGTCTCCCGGTAGACGGCGTCGGTCGTCCAGGACGGCCCGACGTGGAACGGTTCCTCGCGGGCCCGGAGCGTCCGTTTCGTCGCCGCGACCAACGTGTCGCTCGGGTGGGCGTACTTCGCGGACTCGACGTAGTGGTGCGAGGTCCCCTCGTCGCGAATGGCCTTCTCGGGGACGACGAACGCCCCCATCTCGACGGACTCGTCGAGACAGCCGGCGTACCCGATCGAGAGGAACGCCTCGACGCCGTCGGCGATCAGGTCTTCCATCAGCATCGCCGTCGTCGGCGCACCGATGCCGAAGTTCCCGAGGACGCCCACCTCGCGGTCGAACGCGTCGAACACGTAGCAGTCTCCCACGTAGAGCCCCACTTCCTCGCCGTCGTACGTCTCGACGAAGTAGTCCATCAGACTCTCACTGTAGCAGATCACGACCGCAGACGGCGAGTCCGAGACTGTGCCGTCGCCGACCGACTGCTTGTACTCGTCGTGTCGCTCCGGGGTGACGACCGGGTCGGCGTCGTACTTCTCCGGGTGGTTCGGGAAGGGCATCCGTCCGGGAAGGGTGCGGGAAACGGGGCAAGTAGGTTTCGGAGGGGTGGTGAGGTGTGACAGGCCGTTCGATCCGAACTCGCCGACGACTCGCGTGGCTCGCGGGTCACTTCCGGGCCCCGGTCGCGTCGAGGGTTCGCACCGCTCGTCGCGTTGCGTCACGAAAAGCGCCGAGGGGGCGATTTGAACGCCCGAGTCCTTGCGGACAGTTGCTCTCGAGGCAACCGCCTTGGCCGGGCTAGGCTACCTCGGCTCACTCCTACCTCGCTGCCTGCCGAAGTAATGAATTTCGATTCGTGCCGGTGAGCGGGGCATGTCAATCCGAACCAACAGGACTTTGTTTCGACGGGGGTCTCCGTCGTACATGGAAGTCCCCGAAGCGAGCGAGGAGTGCAGTACCATCCTCGACGAGATCGGCGAAGCGGTCATCGCCGACAGAGAGTTCCTCGAAACCGTCCTGCTGGGCGTGCTCGGCCGCGGGCACGTCCTCCTCGAAGACGTCCCCGGTACCGGGAAGACTCTGACTGCCCGGAGTTACGCCTCCGCACTCGGGCTGTCCTTTTCCCGGATCCAGTTCACGCCCGACCTGCTGCCGACCGACGTGACCGGCACCCACGTGTTCAACGAGGGTGACCGAGAGTTCGAGTTCAGCGAGGGGCCGATCTTCGCGAACATCGTCCTGGCCGACGAGATCAACCGGGCGCCGCCGAAGACCCAGGCCGCCCTGCTGGAGGCAATGGAGGAGGGCCAGGTCACCGTCGACGGCGATACGCGGGAACTGCCCAAACCGTTTTTCGTCATCGCGACGCAGAACCCCGTCGAACAGGAAGGGACGTTCCCGCTGCCGGAGGCCCAGGTCGACCGCTTCATCGTCAAGACCTCTATCGGGTACCCGGACGACGCCGGCGAGGTCGAACTGTTGCGACGGCGGGCCGGCCGCGTCGACAAGAGTCCGAGCGTCGGGACCGTCGTCACGCCCCAGGAGGTCGAGGACCTGCGGCAGGTCCCCGAAGGCGTGCGTGTCCACGACGACCTGCTGGAGTACATCGCCAACATCGCCCGCTCGACGCGCGAGGATCCCCGCGTCCAGGTCGGCGTCTCGCCGCGTGGCACCCAGCGCCTGTTCGAGGCGTCCCGTGCCCGCGCCGTCATGGAGGGCCGGGAGTACGTCACGCCGGACGACATCAAGACGATCGCACAGCCGGTTCTGGCCCACCGCCTCGTGCTGACGCCGGACGCGACGGTCAACGACATCGAGAAGTCACAGATCGTCTCGGCCGTCCTCGACGGCGTCCCGGTGCCGACCGTCGAGTGATCGCCGGCGTCCCGTCGCGGGTCGCCGACCGCTGACGCCGTCCCTCAGGCTTCCTGGAGGTTCCGGAAGTCGAAGCGGAAACTCGACCAGTCGGTCGGCGCGACGTCGTGGACGAACTCCTCGGTCGTCCGCTCGCCGGGGCTGGCCGTGATCCGGCGGCTCTCCTCGTCGATTCTGACCGTCGGTGTCGCCGCGGGTTCGGTTCGCGTGCCGGTCCCGGAGGGGGTGTCGCTGCTGGGTTCGACCTCGAGGATGGAGACGACGGTCACCGACCAGGCCCGGTCGCTGGTGTTCTCGACCGTCCAGGAGGTCCGCGTGCCGCCGTCCTCGGCGGGGCCGATGTCGAAGTCGACGCCCTCGAACACGTCCTGGGCACCGGTCGTCGGCGGCGCCGTCGTCGTTCCGCCGGGGACGCTGCCGTCGCCGCCGCTGCCGTCCTGTTGATCGCCGATGAGCGTTCCCTGGGGCGTGTCGCCACCGCCACCGCCACAGCCCGCCAGCGCCGTCGTCACACCGGCGGCGAGCGCTCCGAGGAGGGACCGTCTGTGCATAGTCGGTCCGACGGCCACCTGGGTTGAAACCCTTGTGGGTTCGCGGTTCGAGCGCCTACTGGTACATGCGTAGCGGCTTCGCCTGGGAACTCTCCTCGGCGCCGGCCTGTTGCATCCGCTGGGCGAGTTGCTGTTTCTGTTTGCGAATCTGCGAGGCCTGGTCCGCGAGGACGTCGACGCCGACGTCGACGCCGGTGATCGGTTCCACGCCGCCCTCCAGGAGTGCCCGCGCGGCGCCCGGGTCCGGGAAGTTCGGGTCGCTCTCGACGATCAGTCCGACGCCGTCGAGGTCTTCGCGAGCCGCGTGGTGCAACAGCGCGCCCGTGGGGCCCTGGACCGCGCCGTTTTCGGGTGGCGGGTCGACGTCGAGGTCCGCCAGCGCGCTCCCATCGCCGGTCGTGATGCCGTACACGGTCGGCGTCTCGTCGTTCTCGGCGAGGACCGACTCCTCGTCGCGCTGTGCGGGACGGCCACTCAGGAACACCGGGCTGACGTCGTTGCCCGCCAGCCACCCGACGACGCAACTCGCGAAGTCACCGGCGGCTTCCGTGGAGACGGGGACGTCGCTCTGGAGTGCGAGCAGGTCCCGGTCGGGGTCGGCGTACAGTCGCACTGGCGCTCGGACGGCCGACGACCCGGCGTGGTAGACGCCGACCGGCGGGAGGCCGTCGCAGTAGATGCTCGCGTAGTGGTCCATCTCGAACGCCTCGATCAGGTGGTCGGTCGCGATCTTCCCCACGAGGCCGACGCCGGGGAGGCCGTCGATCAGTGTCGGACTGTCGAGGTCGGTACCGTCGTCGTGTACGTCGATGCGTCCCATGTTGTATCCGGGTGCTGGCAGCGTCATAAAACCCGGTTGCCCCGTGACGATTCGAGGACGTCCCGGGGTCGGAGAGCCGCGATCCGACGGCCACGGTGCGAGCGTTCGCGTCACCGACCCCACGGTGACGGACCTGTTCAACTACTACGTCCACGTCGCCGACGAGTGAGGCCTCCCCGCGCCGCTCTTCGCGCTTCGGCCCTCCACCCGTCGCTTCCCGCCCCTCTGCCCTCCACGCTCGATCCCCCGGTGACGCGTGGTCGCTCGCCGCCGCAGATGGGCAAACTGTTTGAGCGCCGCCCGTCACCACCCGGTATGTTCGAGAAATCCACCTGGATCCGACTGCCGCGGAACGTGGTGGTCGGCCACGGCGTCCTCGACCGGACCGCCGAGGTCGTCGACGACCTCCACCTGGCGGGGGCGCCGCTGATCGTGACGAGTCCGACGCCCCGCGAAATCGCCGGCGAGCGCGTTGTCGACGCGTTCCGCGAGGGGGACGACGACCCGTTCGTCGTCGAGGTCGAGTCCGCGACGTTCGACGCCGTCGAACGGGTCATCGACGCCGCCGAGTCCGCCGGGACCGACTTCTTCGTCGCGGTCGGCGGCGGCAAGGCGATCGACATCGCGAAGATGGCCGCCGACCACCGGGAGCAGGGGTTCGTCTCCATCCCGACGGCCGCCAGCCACGACGGCATCGTCAGCGGTCGCGGATCGGTGCCCGAGGGCGACACCCGACACAGCGTCGCCGCCGAACCGCCCCTGGCGGTCGTCGCGGACACGGAAATCATCGCCGACGCCCCCTGGGAACTGACGACCGCGGGCTGTGCGGACATCATCAGCAACTACACCGCCGTGCTCGACTGGCGACTGGCGAACCGCCTGAAGAACGTCGAGTACTCCGAGTACGCCGCGTCGCTGGCGGAGATGACCGCGGAGATGCTCGTCGACAACGCCGACGCCGTCCGGCCGGGACTGGAGGAGTCGGCCTGGGTCGTCGTCAAGGCCCTGGTCTCCTCCGGCGTCGCCATGTCCATCGCGGGGTCGTCGCGCCCGGCCTCCGGCGCCGAACACCTCTTCTCCCACCAACTGGACCGCCTGGCGCCCGACGCTGCCCTGCACGGCCACCAGGTCGGGGTCGGATCGGTCGTCACCGCCTACCTCCACGGCGGCGACCGTGGGATCTGGCGGGACATCCACGGTGCCCTGGAGGACATCGGCGCACCGACCACGGCCGCCGAACTGGGCGTCGACGGGGAGACGGTCGTCGAGGCGCTGACGACCGCCCACCAGATCAGGGACCGGTACACCATCCTCGGCGACGGCGTCAGCGAGGCCGCCGCCGTCGAGGCGGCGACCCGGACCGGCGTGATCTGACGCGTCGGGGCCGCGGGACCGGCTCAGTCGAACCGGACGCCCTCGACGTCGACACGGAAACCGCCCTCCGGGGCATCGCTCAGACACAGGTCCCAGTCGTGTGCGATGGCGATCTGTCGGACGCTGACGAGCCCCATCCCGTGGTGCCCGTCGCCCTCCTTCGACGAGACGCCGGCCTCGAACGCCCGTTCGGGGTCGTCCAGGCCGATTCCCGGCCCGTCGTCGACGACGGAGAACCCGTCGTCCCGGACGCGAACGGACACCGAGACGCCGTCGCCGGAGTGTTCGACCGCGTTGTGCAGGAGGTTCTCGAGCAGTCGCTTGAGCGCGTCCGGGTCGGCCCTGATGGTCGCGTTGTCGGCCGACAGCGACGCCGTAGCGGGCGGGTCGAGCATCGTCCAGACGCCCTCGGCGGCGGCCCCGAGATCGACCGGTTCGGTCTCGTCGACGATCTCGCCACGCCGCAGGACGGAGGCCAGGTCGGTCCGGATGTCGTCGACGCGGTCGACCGCCGACAGCGCGCGCTCGACGTGGTCGACGTTGCCGGTCTCGACCGCGAGTTCGAGTCGCCCCCGGATGGTCGCGAGTGGCGTCTGGAGGTCGTGTGAGAGGACCGCCGCCAGGTCGTCGAGGCGGTCGTTCTGCCGCCGGAGGCGACGCTTCTGGCGGACGTGGTCGGTGATGTCGGTCGCGACGCCGAACACGGCGACGGGGTCGTCCTGGTCGGACTGGGTCCCGACGTCGTACACCGGCACCTTCGACGCCGAGAAGATCCGTTCCTCGCCGTCGACGACGACCCGTTCCTCCGTCTCGACGGGCTCGTCGCGTTCGATCACGGCCCGGTCGTTCCGTCTGACCTCCGTTGCCATCTCCGTCGGGTGCAGCTCCTCGTCGGTGCGGCCGACGACCGTCTCGTCTTCCAGGTCGAACAGTTCCCGGTAGGCGCTGTTGACGAGGAGGTACTCGCCGTCGGCGTCTTTCATGAACATCGGCGTCGTCGTGTTCTCGAGGATGGCCTCCAGGCGCTGGCGGGTCGCCTCCAGTTCCTGCTCGTACCGTTTCATCTCGCTGATGTCGATCAGGATGCCCGAGAACACCTCGCCGTCGTGGACCGGCGACTCGTGTTTCTGGCCGCTGTCGAACACCCAGCGGACGTCGCCGTTCTTGTGGAGGACGCGGTAGGTCAGTTCGTACGACCCGGTCGCGGCGAGTTCGTCCCGGAGGGTGCTGTTGTGGTACTCGCGGTCGTCCGGGTGGATAGCCTGCTCGGCGAGGTGGACGTCGGACTGCAGTTCGGTCTCGGAGTAGCCCATCAGTTCCTCGCAGTTGCCGCGGATGAGCGTCAACGGCCACTCGGGTTCGTCGCGGTGCTGGTAGACGATTCCGGGGAGGTTGTCGACGAGAACGTCGAGTTGCCGCGTCGCACGCTCCCCGTCGACCGTGTTGACGATACGGTTCGCGAGCACCGTGTACTGGTCGGTGCCGCTCTCCTTTTGCAGGTACTCCGTGACGCCGGCGGAGATGGCCTCGCTGGCCACCTCCTCGGAACCCTTCCCGGTGAACAGGACGAAGGGGAGGTCGCCGTACTGCTCCCGGACGCATTCGAGGAAGGCGACGCCGTTCATGTCGGGCATGTCGTAGTCGGAGACGACACAGTGGATCGTCTCCTCGTCGAGTCGTCGGAGCCCCTCCCTGCCGCTGCTGGCGGCCTCGACCGTCAACCGGTCGTCGGCCCGCTCCAGGAACGTCGCGGCCATCTCGGCGAAGTCGGGCTCGTCGTCGACGTGGAGCACCCGGATCGGGTCGTTCATGCCCACCCCCACGACGGCACCGCCCAAAACGGTTCTCCCCGCCTACTCCGAGGCCGGGTACGGTCGCGTCGCGGCTTCCTCGTACAGCACCGTCTCCGGCGGCGCGTCGAACCACTCGACGGCGGCGATCTCGCCGTCCCGCGCTCGTGGCGTCCCGCCGGCGTACTCCCCCTCGAAGACGACGATGGGCGTGACCAGACCCTGCCGGTCGAGGCCGGTGGTCGCGGCCCCGTCGGACGTCGTCCGACGGCGGTCGGGGTCCGTCTCGTCGCGCATCTCGATCAGGTGGACCTCACAGACCCCGGTGATCTCGGCCTCGACGCCGGCCTCCTCCCGTGTCTCCCGTTTCGCACCCGCCTCGAAGGACTCGTCGCCCTCGACCTTCCCGCCGGGGTCGCCCCAGCCCTCGTCGCCCTCGTTGCGAACCAGTAGCACCTCGCCGTCGTCGTTCGTCAGCCAGATTCCGGCGCCGCCGTCCGTCCCCGCGTCGATTCGCTCGCGGTGCTGGTCGTAGACGTCGGGTTCGACGTGCCACGTCTTCTCGACGATTGGCACCTCGCCGTACTCTCGTTCGAGACGGGCGAGCAGTGCGTCGATCCGGTCGCGTCCCGACGGGTCGGATGGCATGGATCCAACCGCAGTCGAGGGAGGGTAAAAAACGTCTCGATCCGTGCCCGGTCGGGCGACGACTCGGACGCCGGAACGGAACGTAACGTTCAGGGTTCTTCGCCGGGACCGCCGTGTCATGCGCGGTTCCTCCCGTCGGCCGTCCGACGATTACGACGACGACCACGAGTACGACGTCGATTCCTCGACGGGCCGCTACCACGCACTGCCGGCCTACTGGGACGGCGTCCTGACCAGTCCGCGCGAGTGGGGGCGGTGCCACGTGGGGGACGTACTCGCAGTCGTCGGATTCGCGGTGCTGCCGTTCGGCGTCGTCGCGACGGCCGTCGCGTCCCAGGCCGCGATGGCGCTGGTGTTCGGGACCGGTTGCACGCTGATGGCCGTCGGCATCCTCCTCGCACCCGTTCAACGGATGGACCGGATCGACGACCAGCGACGCGACCCCCACCGGTCGGACCCGTGGTTCCGCGCTCCCGAATCGGTCGCTGGCGTCGTGTTGAGCGGTCTCGTCCTGTTCGGAGCCGGTCTGGTGCTGTTGAGCGTCGGACTGTGAGGCGAGCGTCGCGGCGGCCGCCTCACCCGAGGTCGGCCTTCTCGAAGCGCCAGTAGCCCAGCGCGAGCGGGATCAGGAGCCACGCGGCGAGGATGACCAGCCCGAACTCGTCGGAGAGGTAGAACGGGAGCTCGACGCTCTCGATGGCGGCCTGGAAGCCGCCGGGGTCCCCGCCGCCGGCCTGTCCGCTTCCGGTAGCGACGCCCTGTTCGCGGGCCCGTTCCCCTTTGAAGAACGTCGTCTGTAGCCGTTCGGGCAGGACGAGATTCAACGCCTTCTGGAAGGCGAAGAACGGACTGGTGTACTGGACGAACTGGTAGAGATCCAGATTCGTGCTCTGGCCGAGGACGTCCTCGTAGAGGAACCGGACGATGGCACGAACGTTGATGCCGGGCAGGAAGTACACGAGGATGCTGACGAAGTAGGTGCCGACCGCCCCGGCGACCGCCCGGGACCGCGAGGCCGTGATCGACGACACCGCGATGGCCACGCCGACGAACACCGCGCCGTAGAAGACGGTCATCAGGAAGATTCCCAGGAACACCCCGGCGGGGAACACCGCGAACCTGACCAGCGCGATGACCAGTGCGACCAGGAACATCACCGCGACGGCGATGGACACCATCCCGAGTCGGCTCAGCAGCTTCCCGAGGATCACGTCCTGCCGGCTGTTGGGCAGGCCGAGCAGGAACTTGATGCTGCCCTGTTCGCGCTCGCCA
Organism: uncultured Halobacteriales archaeon; assembly: GCA_964542685.1. Taxonomy (GTDB): domain Archaea; phylum Halobacteriota; class Halobacteria; order Halobacteriales; family Natrialbaceae; genus CAZIVN01. The sequence goes on along the minus strand of CAZIVN010000029.1, from coordinate 2,271 downwards.
GCGATGGCGAGGTACGTCGCGATGAGCACCACGATGGGGAGCAACACCGCGTTGATGCCCGCGACCGACCGGAACAGGTTCTCGACGACCTGCTGATCGGACGTGCCGGTGCTGCCCTCGAACACGTACGCGAGCAGCCCCGAGATCAGTCCGAGCAGACCGATCACGATCCAGAGGGTCTTGGCGCGGCGGACGTCCTTGAAGTCCTTGCGCGCGACCGCGAGCGTGCTCATGCGGTCACCTCCTCGGTCTCGGCGCGTTCCTGGCCGTCGGCGTCCCGGCCGCCGCCGGTGTAGGCGTTGAACAGTTCCTCCAGGGACGCCTCCTTCGAGAGGATGTCGAGGACGTCGGTGTGTTCGGCGACGTGTTGAACGACGTCGACCTTCGTGCGCGTGTCGGCACAGACGGCGGTGATCGTCGACCCCTCGACGGTGACGTCGTCGACGCCCGGCAGTTCGTGGACCGCCAGGCTCGGCGGGAGCGAGGCACACTCGAGTTCGATCGAGGCCGACCCGCCGTGGGCCTCCCGGAGGCCGTCGATTGTGTCGACGGTCACGAGTTCCCCCTGGTTCATGATGCCGACCCGGTCACACACCGCCTCGACCTCCGAGAGGATGTGACTGGAGAAGAAGACGGTGGTGCCGTCGTCGGCCCGGTCCTGGATGATCCGGCGCATCTGCTGGATGCCGTTCGGGTCCAGCCCGGAGGAGGGCTCGTCGAGGATCAGCAGGTCCGGATCGCCGACCAGCGCCATGCCGAAGGCCAGGCGCTGGGCCATCCCGGTGGAGTAGCCGCCGGCGGCGCGGTCGGCGTCGCCGGCCAGGCCGACGCTTTCGAGGATCTCTCCGGGGTCGTCGTCGGCGTCCTTGGTTTCGATCACCCACTCGACGTGTTCCCGACCGGTCAGCCGGTCGTACACGCTGTACCCCTCTGGGAGCACGCCGGTACGCCGGCGAATCTCGCGGGACCGTTCCTGTGCGTCCATGCCGAGGACCTGGGCGGAACCGGCAGTCGGCCGGATGAAGTCGAGGAGGGCGTTGATCGTCGTCGACTTCCCGGCGCCGTTCGGTCCCAGGAAGCCGAAGATCTCGCCCTCCTGAACGGTGAGGTCGAGATCGTGAACGGCGAGGACGTCCTCGCCGAACTGCTTCGTGAGACCGTCGGTATCGATCGCTGCCATGTCTCAAATCGCTGGGGTGCGCGACGTAAACTTTTCCGTCTCGCCTCGTGGACCCGTCAGGCTCGACGTTCCAAATCCACCACCTTCTGACAGGTAAGAAAAAACACACGTTCGTCGGGGACCCGCGTCGTCGGCCTCACCCCTCGTCGGCCGTCGGCACGAGTCGTCGCCACGGCCGCCAGTGTGGGAAGTGGTCGCGTCGGAACGCTTCGAGGGTCATCAGCGCCCCGAGGACGGCGAGGGCCAGGAACGGGTAGTGCAGCGGGTGCCCGGGCTCGTCGAAGTCGGTGACGGGTGTACTCTTGAACCCGTACGCGCGGCCGTCCACGCTGACGACCCCCGGTGGCGTCGCCTCGCGCTCCTCTGCGACGTAGTGGACGTCGTCGAGCGTCCTGTCGACGGTTCGTTGCTCCTCCGGAGACAGGTCATCGTAGTCGACGGCGTTGTCCGCGGTCGTCTTCGTCTGGACCGCGGTCACGCGGTGGTCCTGGTCGAACGTGACCACGTACCCACCGCCCCCGGCCGTCAGCAGACACAGGCCCACGAAGAACAGCAGAAACACCCAGTTGTCCATGCGCTCGCATCGCCGCCAGGACTGTTCAACCTTCGGGAACTTCGTGACCGTCTCACGTGGTCGCCGGCACTCGACGGGCCCACCCTCCGGCGGTGGGACGGGTTCGTGTCGTCGACTACCGGAGAGCGCCGACAGCGTACCGGTGCTCCCCGGCGAACGGTGGACCGACCCCGTATCAGACGTGTTCGTCGAGGAAGTCGGCGACGGCGGAGTACGCCTCGATGCGGTTCTCCAGTTTCGAGAAGCCGTGGCCCTCGTCCTCGAAGATCAGTTTCCGGACGGGTACGCCCTGGTCCTCGACGGCGTCGACGATCTGCTCGGCCTCGGAGACGGGCACGCGGGGGTCGTTCTCGCCGTGGAGGACGAACAGCGGCGCGCGAATCTCCTCGGCGTGGTTCAGCGGGCTGATCGACGCCAGGAACTCGCGGTCGTCCTCCAGGGAGCCGTACTCGGCCTCGCGGAGTTCGCGGCGCCACTCGCCGGTGTTCTCGAGAAACGTGACGAAGTTGGCGATCCC
>CAZIVN010000028.1:0-15812 GCA_964542685.1 uncultured Halobacteriales archaeon | reverse complement strand
ACGCCCACCAGTCGGAGTTCGCCGAACTGGGCTGGATGAGCTTCTTCGAGGTGGTGTAGATGTCGGACGACACACCCGAACCGACGACGGACGGTGGCGCGACGGTCGACGGAGAGACGACGCGACCGCTCGGGCTCCCGCGGTGGGTCACCGCCGTGGTACCCATCCTGTTGCTCGTGGTCGTCCTGGGTGCGTTCGCGGTCACCTCGCCGCTGGGCGGGGTCGAGAGCGGCGAACCGCTGCCGGACGTGACGGTCACCCACGCCACGCTGCCCAGCGACGACCGCGTCGTCCTGCACGTCACCAACAACGGCCCGGAGTCGGTGACGATATCGCAGGTGCTCGTCGACGATGCCTACTGGAACTACCGGGTCGAGGGCGCCGGCGGGGACCGGACGCTCGACCCCGGCGAGAGCGCACGCGTGATCGTTCCCTACCACTGGAACCCGGGGTGGGACCTCGAGGTTGCCCTCGTGCTCGACGACGGCACGACGGTCGGCCACGAAATAACGGCCCCGCAACAGTCGCCCGGATTCAGCGGGGACGTCCTCTGGACGCTCGCCCTCGTCGGCCTGTTCGTCGGCGTGATCCCGGTCGCCCTCGGGATGCTGTGGTTCCCCTACATCCAGGGGATGAGCGACGGGACCTTGCACGCCGTGCTGGTGTTCGCCGCCGGCGTCCTCGCGTTTCTGGCCTTCGACGCCGGATTCGAGGCGTTCGAACTCGCGGAGGCCGTCCCGGGGTTCTACGAAGGAAAACTGCTCGTCGTCTTTGGCATCCTCGGGGCGTTGTTGCTCGTCCAGGCGATCAGCGCCTGGCGCGAAGGCAGGGTCGCCGCCGGCGACAGTCGCGCGAGCAGCGGCCTCTGGATCGCGTACCTGGTGGCCCTGGGGATCGGCCTGCACAACCTCGCCGAAGGACTCGCCATCGGCAGTTCGTTCGCACTCGGCCGGGTTTCGCTGGGGACCTTCCTCGTCGTCGGGTTCATGCTCCACAACGTGACCGAGGGGCCCGCGGTCGTCGCACCGCTCGCTCGCGACGAGCCCCCCGAGTGGCACCACTTCGGCGCGCTGGGCCTCCTCGCCGGCGCCCCCGTCATCCTGGGAGGCTGGATCGGGAGTCTGGCGTACTCGCCGACGATCGGGGCGGCCTTCCTCGCGATCGGCGTCGGTGCCATCCTGCAGGTCGACTGGGAGATCGCCCAGATGATTCGGGCAGCGGACGGCCGTGTCGCCACAGCGACGAACCTGCTGGCGTTCCTGGCCGGGCTGACCGTGATGTACGCGACGGACCTGTTCGTGGCCCTGTAGTGCGCATGCGTGACCCGTCGATGACCCGGGCGATCCGCACCCGACGCGACGTCCTGCGGCTGGGCGCTGCCACGCTCGCGACGCTCGGTACTGCGGGCTGTCTGTCCGGCGGTCCCTCGGACAGTCGGACCGTCGGCATGAGCGACGACTTCGCGTTCGATCCCGACACTGCGACCGTCCAGGCCGGCGGTACGGTCACCTGGGAGAACGACAGCGACGTCAGCCACACGGTGACGGCCTCCGAGGACGGGATTCCCGACGACGCGACGTACTTCGCGTCGGGCGGCTTCGACTCGGAACGGGCCGCGAGAAACGACATGGACGACGGACTCGTCGCGCCGGGCGACGACTACGAACACACGTTCGAGGTGTCCGGCACGTACGACTACTACTGCATTCCACACGAGGGGTCGGGAATGGCCGGACGGGTCCGGGTCGAGTGATCCCGGTCACGTCGGTCGCACCGATGGACAACCCATTAGGCACCGTCGCGCCAACGCTCGGCCATGACCGACCTCGCCGACCGGGAGTGGCGCCTGATCACCGAAGAGTCCCGCGACGGGCCCGTCCAGATGGCACTGGACGAGGTGGCCGCCGAGACGGCCGTCTCCGAGGGCGTTCGCACCGTGCGCGTCTACCGGTGGTCGCCGAGTACGCTGTCGCTGGGGTACCGCCAGGCCCCCAACACCGTCGACTGGGACTGGTGTCGCGAGGCGGGGGTGTCCGTCACTCGCCGACAGACCGGCGGCGGCGGCATCTACCACGACGAGGTCGCGGACCTCTCGTACTCCATCGTCGCGCCGGCCGCGGAACTGCCCGGCGACCTGATGGACTCGTACGAACTGCTCTGTGAGCCGATCCTGGCGGCGTTCGAGGCGATGGGCGTCGACGCCGACTTCGCCGCCGAGGAACACCCCTCCATCTACGAACCGGCCTGCTACCTTCGTGGCATCCATCCCGCACACGACGTCCTGGCCGGCGGGAAGAAGATCGCGGGCAACGCCCAGTACCGCCAGCGCGACGCGGTCATCCAGCACGGCTCGCTGTCCTACGCCGTCGCCGCCGAGCGCCACCTGTCGGCGTTCGCCGACCCCGGCGTCACGCCCGAGCGGTTCCGCGAGCGCGTCACGGGCATCCGCGAGGAGAGCGGGATCGACCGCGAGACGGCCGTCGAGCGCCTCGAGGCGACGCTCGGCGAGTGGGCCGCCGCCGACGAGGGCTCGTGGACGGCCGCCGAACTCGAACGGGCCCGCGAACTGGCCGCCGAGAAGTACGCTGCCGACGAGTGGGTCCGGGACCGCGAGGCGCCGCGGGCGGGGGCCGACTGATCACGCCGGCCGCGCCACCCCGGCGACGTACGTCCAGGGCGGGCACAGGCCGACGTCGGTGTAGCGGTGCTGTTCGAGGACCTCGAACTCGCTGTCTGCGAGCGTCTCGTCCGTCGGACGGTCGACGTCACAACCGCTGAACTCCCGCCAGTACGGTGCGACGTGGTCCTCGACGCGTCCGGCGACGCCGTCCGAGCGGACGTGTTCGAGGTACCGCAGTTCGCCGGCCGGCCGGAGGACCCGTCGGAGCTCCGACAGGGTCGCGACCGGGTCGTCGACGGCACAGAGGACCTCCTTGCAGACGACCGCGTCGAACGCGTCGTCGGCGTACGGCAGCGACTCGCCGCGGCCCCGTTCGACGTGGACGGCGACGTCGTGGGCCGCGACTCTCGACCGCGCCCAGTGGAGTTCGAACCCGCCCGGGTCGAGGCAGTGGACGCTCACGTCGGGAGCGGCGTGGCGCTCGACGTGCGGGATCGCGGCGCCGCTACCGGCGCCCACGTCCAGCACTCGCCCGGTCAGGCCCTCGGTGAGGAAGGGGAAGGCACGGAGTTCGCTGGCCAACAGTCCGTCGACGGCGTCGTCGATGGCCACTGGGTCGAGGTCCGGCCGGACGGGCTCCGGTAGCAGCGCGATCAGTCCCTCGTCGCCCTCGGCGTCGGACATCGTCGGACTCGTCGCTCGCCCGGAGGATAACGCTGTCGGGCCCGCCGGTATCGAACCCTTTAGGCGCCCGCACCCGCCACGGACGGGCATGGTACGCGTCGGAGCACACACGTCTATCGCGGGCGGCGTCGACAACGCCGTCACCGAGCAACTGGAGTACGGCGGCAACTGCGGCCAGATCTTCACCCACTCGCCGCAGGTCTGGCAGTCGCCGAACCTGGACGACGACGAGGTCGCGTCGTTTCGCGACCTGAGCGACGAGGAGGGCGTCGGCCCGTGGGTGATCCACTCCTCGTACCTCGTGAACCTCTGTACGCCGAAAGACGACCTCCGGGAGAAGTCCATTCGGTCGATGCAGGAGGAGGTCGACGCGGCGGCGACGCTGGGGATTCCCTACGTCAACGTCCACCTCGGGGCCCACACCGGCGCGGGCGTCGAGGCCGGCCTGGACAACGCCGCCAGCGCACTGGACGAACTCGACGTGCCCGACGACGTGACGGTGCTCGTCGAGTCCGACGCCGGCTCCGGGACGAAACTCGGCGACGACTTCGAACACCTCGCCGCGGTCCTGGACCGCTCGGAGCAGGACCTCGAGGTCTGTGTCGACACCGCCCACGCCTTCGCCGCGGGCTACGACCTCTCGACGCCGGAGGGCGTCGCGGAGACGGTCGCGGAGTTCGACGACGTGGTGGGCCTCGAGAACCTCGCCTGCATCCACCTCAACGACTCCAAACACGAGTGTGGGACCAACAAGGACGAACACGCCCACGTCGGCGAGGGACTGATCGGCGAGGACGGGATGCGCGCGGTCGTCAACCACGAGGGCCTGCGGGACCTGCCGTTCGTCCTGGAGACGCCGACGGAGGACGGCAAGAGTTTCGCGTGGAACGTCCAGCGCGTCCACGAACTATTCGAAAACTGATAGGATACTCCTCGCGGCTCCTCGTCGCGTGGTCCGGACGGGACGATTCCTTCGGGAACGCCCTCGACGGCCACCGAGCGTCCTGTTCCGTGGGTCCGTTACACGTCAACGTAACTCAAACGACTATTGTAGTTATTATGTCAAATAGGCTTCTGAGTTTCCACCGGCGTTAATACCGTTCCCGACGTCGCTCGGTCCGTCATGCGCCGCAAATCCCTCCTCGCGGCGGTCGCAGTGGTCCTCGCTGCCGCGGCGGTCCCGGCGACCGCAGCGGTCGGTTCCCCGCAGCGGACGTCCACGGCGGACGCGCCCGCCGTGCCCGACGCGAACCAGGTCCTGAGTGGTACAGTGACGTCGACCGACGGTGAGCCGTTCACCGACGGCTACGTGCTCGCCGTCGCGGAAGCGAACGCGTCGTTGGCCGTCAGTGCGACCCCGGCCGAACTGCTCGCGGCCGCCGAGGCCGACGACCCCGGCGTCTACGCCGCCCAGGTCGGCGACGACGGACGCTACTCGCTCTCGCTCCCGACCGACGGGACGTACTACGTCGTCGCGACGGACGGCGTCAACGTCAGCGCCGCGGCCGATGTCGCGGTCGAGGGCGAGACGACCCACGACCCGACGGTGACGACCGTGACCGAGGCCGACGTGTCGCTGGCCGCCGGTTCGGCGGGGACGACCACTCCCGGCGAGGCGGTCCCGATGATCGTCCGGACGTCGAACCCGACCCCGCACGTCCTCGGACCGATCACCGTGACCGTCGGGGACCTGCCCGAGGGCTGGACCGTCACGGGCAACCAGTCGACCGACGGCGAGTGGGACGGCGAGGAGTCGACCTGGCAGTGGAGCCGTCTGCCCGCCGACGAGCGGGCGGCCGGGACGCTGACCGTCGCGATTCCCGACGACGCCGAACTCGGCGAGCACGAAATCCCGGTGACGGTGACCGTCGGCGACGTCGTCGTCCACGAGGCCACCTGGACCGTCTCCGTCCAGGAGGAGACGACCACGACGACGCCGGGCACGACCACCGCGGCCCCCGGCACGACGACGGCCCCGAACGGAACGATAGCCACCACGACGGCGCCGAGCGGGACGACCGAGGCGGACGGCGACGGCGGGTCGCCCGGTTTCGGCCCGGTGGCGGTCCTGTTCGCACTCGCACTCCTCTCGCTCGGCGCCCGGCGTCGCTGACGAGCCGAGTCGTTTTTTCCCGCGGCCCGAGTAGCCACGCGGGTGCGCCGGTTCGACGCCGAGTACCTCCGCGAGACCCGTCGGGGCATGTGGGACGACTCCAGAGCGGCGCTCGGGCCGCTCGGCCTCGACGACGCCGACGGCGTCCTCGACGTCGGGTGTGGCACCGGCGAGTTGACGCGCGTCCTCGCCGAGGAGACGCCGGGACCGGTCTACGGCGTCGACGCGGACCCGTCGCTGCTCGCGACCGCTCGGACGGCAGGCGTCGGCGAGTTCCTCGCCGGCGACGCGACGCGACTCCCGCTGCCCGACGACGCCGTCGACGTCGTCGTCTGTCAGGCGCTGTTGATCAACCTCCCCGACCCCGGGGCGGCCATCGCCGAGTTCGCCCGGGTCGCCCGCGAGCGCGTCGCGGCCGTCGAACCGGACAACGGCGCCGTCGCCGTCGAGTCCACCGTCGACGACGAGCGAACGCTGGAACGGCGGGCCCGGACGGCCTACCTCGACGGCGTCGGGACCGACGTCACCCTGGGTGCGGTCCCCGGCCGGTTCCGCGCCGCCGGCCTCCGGGACGTCCGGACGCGCCAGTACGACCACGTCCGGACCGTCGAGCCACCGTACGACGACGCGGCCCTGGAGGCCGCCCGCCGGAAGGCGACCGGGACGGGCCTCGCCGCGGACCGCGGGACGATGCTGGCCGGCGAGATGACCCCCGAGGAGTTCGACGACCTGCGTGGCGACTGGCGGGCGATGGGCCGTGCCGTCGTCGCCGCGATGGCCGACCGGGACTACCGCCGCGTCGAGACGGTCCCCTTCTTCGTCACCGTCGGCGAGTGCCCGGGAGACGACGACTCGGGGGAACGGCACGCCGGATGAACGCCGATAAATTCGAAAAGAGGTTGAAAATATTCAATTTAGTCCAAAGGATAGCCGGTACTTGGCCGCGTTCGAAACCGCGGCCGAAAAGATGGTACGACCGATGAGTGCGAACCACGACGCCGCCGGCCGGCTGTCCGTCCCCGGAACAGACCCCCGTGACGAGGCGCGGTACGGCGCGTTCGACCTGGACCCGGACAGTACGATCATCTACGACGCGGAGAACGAGGCGGCGTGGATCCAGTTCGACGCCGCGGTCCGACTGTCCGTCCGACGCTGATCGGTCGCGTTCCCCTCGCTACCGTCTGTCGACCCCCGCGGTCTCCCCCGACCGCGACCCCCCTGGCATTCCACACCTCTGGCGTACCCCTCCCCTGGGTACTGCCGCTCTGACATTCCACTCTCCGCACGTCGCCCTCCTCCGAGACGCCGGTCTCCCGGACTCTGTCCGGCCGACCGTCGCTCGATCAGACGACGTCGCCGCGAACCGAACTACCGTCCTGGCCCCGCCGGCGCTCGCGGACGGCGTCGGCCGCGCGGTCGGCCTCGTCGTCCTCGAGGCCGAGCATCGCCAGTGCGTCGGGCAGGGTCGGGAAGGCGAGTTCGCTCTCCCGGAGTTTCCGGATGGCCTCGTCGCTGCGGACGCCGCCGTCGCCGCCGTCGACCCACAGGCAGACGCCGCGGGGATCCAGCACCTCGGACCACGTCTCGCGGGCCTGTGCGCCGCGAGCACGCTGGGTGACGTTGTCCTCGAATGCGGTGTTGCACACCTCCAGGTGGACCGGTTCGTCGTCGGGCAGGAGGTGCGCCCCGAGGCACTTCTCCGGGGCGGCGTAGCCGTTGGGATTCGCCCGGAGGTACTCGGGGTACCGGTCGGCCCAGTCGGCCCGGACGGTGCTCCCGACGCCCTCGATGCCGTGACTGTCGGCGAACTCGGCGCCCCGTTCGTCGTCGCCGTCGAACAACACGTCCTTGGTGACGTAGACGTCCAGTCGGTCGACCGGGTCCAGCCCCAGTGCGACGTCGCCGAACACCCACACCTCCCGGACTGGCACCGGCATCCGCTCGTCCTCGACGCGGTCGACGATCGAGACGGCGCGATCGATCGCCGTCGCACGGGGGTAGTCGCTCATCGACGGCCGTTGGGGACCGCCGCTCAAAACCCTGCCGTCGTGGCGGACCGCCCGGTTCGGTCCGGCGGTACCGACCCACGACCTCCGTCACGCCGCCGTCGCGGCCCGTTCGTGCAGCGGCGCCGACCCACCAGCGCCCGTCGACGGCGCCGTCGACGCTCCCGCCGGCGCTTTCGGTCGGACCCGCGCCGACGGCCCGTCGTCTGTGCCGTTCTCCTCGATCACGTACTTGCTGCCGGCGAGCGGATCGAGCAGGCGGAGTTCGTCGCCGCGGTCGTCACGCAGGACGGGCACGCCGTCCGTCGGCAGGTCGGTCCGGAACCGGTCGACAGCGTCGCCCAGTGGGACGCCGACGTCGCGGTTCCCGGCCCGGGCCCGCAGCGTCGCGCGGTCGATCCGTTCGTCGGACTTCGTGGCGACGAGTTCGACGTTCTGGACGCTGTTGCCGTCCGTCGTCGGGACGGCGTACACCTGCGGGAAGACTCGCTGGAGGGTCTCGTACTCCGCGCGGACGAACTTCGATCCGGCGCCGACGGGTGCCCCGATGGTGTTGGCGACGACGACGCCGTCCGGCGAGAGGCGCTCGCGGAGCAACTCGAAGAACTCGACGGTCGTCATGTGGAACGGCACCTTGTCCTGGCGGTAGGCGTCGAGGACGATCACGTCGTAGGTCCGGTCGGTGGTCTCCAGGAACCGCCGCCCGTCGCCGACCGTGATCGACATGTTCGGGCCGGGGTCGACCCGGAAGTACTCCTTGGCGACGCGGACGACCTCCGGATCGATCTCGACGACGTCGACGTCGACGTCGTACCGGTCCACGTACGCCTTGGGCCCGGTGAACCCGCCGCCGCCGACGAACAGGGCCCGATCGATCTCCGGGTCCTCGCGGACGAGCATCGGGAGGTGGAAGTACCGGGTGTACGTGTACACGTGGTCGGCCGGGGCGTCCAGGGGCATCGCGCTGTGGCGGTGGCCGTCGAGGTACAGCGTCCGGACGCCGTCGTCGTCGACGACGGTCAGTCCCTGGTAGGCGGTCTGGGTGCTGTACACTTTCTCCCCGGCCGGGTTCGGCCCCAGCGACCCGGCGGCCGTCGCGCCGACGAGGAGCCCACAGACGAGGAGTGCCGACACCGCGCCCCGTCGCGAGGGCCGTCGGCCCGACAGTGCGACCGCCGCGCCCAGTTGCAACAGGCCGAACAGCGCGCCCACCAGCGCGACCGAGAGGTACGGGACCAGCACGAACGTCGTCCCGAACGCGCCGGCGATGCTGCCGACGGTGCCCAGGGCGTACACGTTACCGGCGACCTCACCGACGTTCGTCCGGTCGGACAGCGCCGCGGCGTAGGGACTGACGAACCCCAGGAGGTACACCGGCGGCCCGAACAGGATGGTCACCGGAACCAGCGGTGCGAACCGCGGTGGCACCGGCACGGCCAGTCCGGCCCGGACGACGAAGTCCCCGGCGAGGATCACGAACGCGACGTAGACGGTGGTCCCCAGGAACAGCTTCGAGAGGGCGCCCGTCGACGCGCCGGTCGAGCGCTTCCCGCCGACGTGGTAGCCGGCGCTGAGCGCGGCCAGGAACACGCCGATGATGCTCCCCCAGGTGTAGATGCTGGAGCCGAAGGCGGGGGCGATCAGCCGTCCGGCGAGAATCTCCATGCCCATGGAGGTGATCCCGGAGACGATCACGGCCAGTTCCACGGCCGTCGGACGTCGCGTCATCGGTAGACGGTTGGGCCACAGCGTGAAACGGTTGACGCTCCGGCGTCGGATCGGCCGTCAAATACAACCCTCCAGTGAGGAAACTGGGGGTAGATGGTGGGCTGGCTCTCGACGGTCGCGACGGGGATGCTACTGGTCGCTACCCTCGTGTCCGGTGTCGCGGCGTGGCTGGTGTGGCGCAGTCGTCAGGCACCGGCCGCGGAGCTGTTCGCGTCGGTCGTGGGACTCACGGGACTCGGCGCGCTCGCGGTCGCGGCGGTACTGGCACTGGACGGGACCGGGGACCTCTTGCTCGCGATGACTGCCTCGGTCGGACTGCTCGTTCCGGTGCCGTGGATCCTCTTCGTCTTCGAGTACACCGGACAGCCCGAACTCGTCTCTCCCGGCGCCGTCGCCGCCATCGGCGTGTTGCCAGCGGTCGGCGTCGTGATGATCGCCCTGTCGTTCGGGGCGGATCTGCCGATGGGGGCCGAGGCTTCGGGGGCGACCGCGGTCCTCTCGGCGGTGGTCGGAACGATCTACGTCCTCTCACTCCTGTACTCGGGTGCGCTCGTGTTGCTCGGGGCCGGCCTCCTGCTGTGGACGTTCTACCGGTACGAACACCTCGATCCGTCTCGCGGGACCGTCCTCGGAATCGTCGGGACCGTCCCCTGGCTGTCGATCGTCGTCGGCTTCCAGGCCGGCGCCGTCGAACCCGCGGCGCTCGGAGCGTTCACCGCGGGCGGGACCACGACCGGCGCCGGCGCTGCGTTGCTCATCGTGACCAGACTCGGCCTGTTCGACGCGGCGCCGGCGGCCGGCAACGTCGGACCGTCGACCGTCATCGAGGAACTCGAGGACGTCGTCGTCGTGACCGACGCCGACGGGGCCGTCGTCGAGGTCAACGACGCGGGCCGGGCGGCGATGGGCACCGGGGCCGAGGCGGCTGTCGGCGCCGACGTCGCGACGGTGTTCGGCCGGCCGCTGTCGGCGCTCCAGGAGACCGACACCGTCGAACTCCAGTCCGAAACCGGGCGTCGACTGTTCGAACCGACGGTGTCGGAACTGACCGACCAGCACGACCACCAGCTCGGGTACGCCATCGTGTTGCGGGACGTGACCGAGCGGACGACCAGACAGCAGCGCCTGGAGGTGCTCAACCGCGTCCTCAGACACAACCTGCGCAACGACGTCAACGCCATCGTCGGCTACTCGGACCTGCTCGCCGACGACCCCGAGGAGCCCGAGCCGCTCGCGGACGCCATCTCCGAGGTGGCCGTCGACCTGGCGGGCATCGGCGAGAAGGCCCGGCGAATCGAGCGCCTGATGGCCAGAGCCGAGCGCGAGACGCGGCCCGCCCCGCTGGCACCGCTCGCACAGAACGTCCTGGTGAGCGTCGCCGAGAACCACCCCGAGGTCGACTACGAGCGGTCGGTCCCGCCGGACGTCGTCGTCAACGGGTCCGGGTACCTCCTGGAGAACGTCCTACGGAACCTCGTGGAGAACGCCATCGAGCACAACGACGCCGAGCACCCGCGCGTGGCGGTGCGGGCGACGTACGACGAGACCGGGACGTACCCGCTGACGGTGTCCGTCGTCGACAACGGGCCCGGCATCCCCGACCAGGAGCGCGACGCCGTCCTCGACGGCGACGAGACGCCGCTCGAACACGGGAGCGGCCTCGGACTGTGGGTCGTCCGCTGGGCCGTGACTCGCCTGGGCGGCGAGATAGCCATCGACGACGGCGAGGACGGGGGAACGGCCGTGTCGGTGCGATTGCCACAGGCGGACCGGCGCGGTGCGCGGTCCGGGGAGACGCAGGCCCGGACGATCTGACGCCCGGCGTGGCCCCGGTCGTATTGGACAGCCTATTTGTGCGGTGCCAGCGAACCGCCGGCCATGCGCTTCAGGACGTTCAACGAATCGGGGGACCGCGACTGTCTGTTCGTCATGGGCTGGGGTAACACCGCCGCCCACGAGACGGTCCGCTGGTTCGTCGACGGACTCACCGACGACGGCTGGGCGGTCCACACCGCGGAACTGCCGACGAACATCACGGACTTCCGGGCCGACTGGGTCGAACCGCTGGCGGAGTACGTCCGGGACCTGGAGACGTTCACGCTGGTCGGCCACAGCGCGGGCGCACTCGTCGGCACCGCCATCGACGGCGCCGACGAACACGTCTACCTGAGTCCGTGGTGGGGGTACCCGGAGGACACCCCCTCGTGGCTGCTGGACCTGGTGAGCGAACTCCCGACCGCCGCCCAGTTCGTCCCGAGCGGTCTCGACGACACGGCGATTCTCGGCGAGTACGCGACCAGCCGGCAACTCGCCGACATCCCGCGGTTCGTCTCGCCGGCGTTCCTCCGCGAGACCCGGGACGCACAGGCCCGACTCCTCCCGGCCGACGTCGAACTGGCGGCCGCGGCCGACAGCGTCCGTCGAGCGACGCCGGACGACGACGACGGAAGCGGCGACGGCGACGACGTCGTCCCCAATCCGGACCTCCCGACCCCGCACTGGCAGGTGGAAGACGACGCCGTCGTGTTCGCCTCGCTGACCGACGAGGTGGTCAGCACCCGCGCCATCGGCGCCCGGGTCAACGCCGACAACGTCGTCCTGTACGAAGGTGGCCACGAACTGTTCTCCTCGACCAGCCGGGAACGCCACCTCGACACCGTCCTGGCGGCCATGGCGTCCGGCGCGGCTGCACTCGACTGACGATCCTTCGACCAAGTGTCGCGATCGCCCGACGGATCGAAAGCTGATCACGATCGACTATCAGAGATCCGTCGCGAAAACTGGCGTCAGAGTGGCAGTATGTCATTGACGGACGACGTGCTCCGGTCCACGCCCACGCCGTAACGAAACCCCCTTGCCCGGCGAGTGGCAACCACCGTCGAGATGACCGACTGTACGAAGTGCGACCGGCCGGCGGTGATGCACGCCGCCTACTCCGGCGCCCACCTCTGTGAACCGCACTTCCTGGAGTCGGTCGAACGGCGAATCCGTGCCCGCGTCCGGGACGACGACCTCCTGCCCAGGGACGCGACGCCGGCGGACCCGGACACCTGGGTGATCGGACTGTCCGGCGGGAAAGACAGCGTCGTCCTGACGGACGTCCTGGCCGACACCTTCGCCGAGGACCCCCGCGTCGAACTGCTCGCGCTGACGATCCACGAGGGGATCGAGGACTACCGCGACGAGAGCGTCGCGGCCTGCGTCGAACTGGCCGAGACCCTGGACATCGAACACGAACTGGTCAGTTACGAGGAGGAGTTCGGGATCCGAATGGACGACGTCGTGGAGGACGACCCCGAGAACATGGCGCCCTGTGCCTACTGTGGCGTGTTCCGACGGGACCTGCTGGAGGCGTACGCCGCCGAGATGGGCGCGGACAAACTGCTGACCGGGCACAACCTCGACGACGAGGCCCAGACCGCGCTGATGAACGTCCTCGAGGGCAACGTCGCCCAGATGGCCAAACACTACGACGCCTCGCTCGGGCCGTTCTCCGACCGCCCCGAGGACCCCGCGGCGAGCGCCCGGCCCGACCAGGACCTGTTCGTGCCCCGCGCGAAACCGCTCCGGGACGTCCCCGAGAAGGAGGTCGCGCTGTACGCCCGCCTGCGGGACCTCCCGGCCCACATCACGGAGTGTCCACACGCCAGCGAGGCCTACCGCGGCGAGATTCAGGAGTTGTTGCTCGACCTGGAGGAGCGCCACCCCGGCACCCGCCACTCCATCCTCTCGGGCTACGAGGAGTTCGCGGCACTGGCCGCCGAACGCTACCGCGGCGCCGACGACGCGCCGGACCTGACCGAATGCGTCGAGTGTGGTGCGACGACGACCCGCGAACGCTGTCGGAAGTGCTCGCTGCTGGACGCGCTGGCGTGACCCGGGCGGCAGTGGCGACGGTCGACGCGCGACGAGGCTATATCCACAGCGCCGCGCCCGACGCCAGCACGCAGAGGGTGCCCACCGCGACGCCGGCGTCCGTCACCTGGCGACTCGCCCGCCCCTCGTAGTCGAGGTAGATGCTCACTCCGAGGACGCCGACACCGACCAGAAACAGCGCCGCCGCGACCGCGGGGCTGTGCAGGAGGTCGACCGTCGACTCGCTCTCCTCGTCGCCGTGGGCGAGGGCCGCGTCGGCGTTGGCGAGGAGGACGACCAGTCCCGCAAGCAGCGTGCCGGCCCCCGGCAGGGCCGCCGGGAGCGAGCGGTCGCTCACGACCGACCACCGCCCGCGTCGGGACCGGGAGCGAGCGCGTAACTCAGGAGCAGTCCCGCCGCCGCCGGGAGGACGACCGCACCGCCCAGCACGTGGGGCGACCAGGTCGTGTACGTCTCGACCTGGACGTGTGCGATGCCGCCGGGGTAGCCCAGTTCGACGACGGCGAGGTACGTCGCCGCGAACACGGCCGGGAGCAGCGCACAGAACACGCGGAGCCAGCGCCGGTTCGCTGGCGTCGGGGCCCGTCGCCACGCGAGGGCGTCGGCGAGGACGCCCGTAACGAGCGCCGGGACGGCCAGCAGTGGGTGCCCCTCGAGGAGCGTACTGACGAGGACGGGCACGGCGAACAGGACGGTGAAACACCCCGGCGGGAGCCGGAACCGGCGGGACAGTGCCGTCGCCGCGCCGACGAGCAAGAGCGGGTAGGCGACGAGGAAGACGATCGGGATCCGCTCGCCGAACTGCTCGTAGGTCGGGTACGGACGGATCGCGGGGTTGAGGAAGGACCCGAACAGCGACAGGATCACGAGGACCAGGGTCGCGGAGACGACGGCCGGGACGAGCGCCCCGCCCCGCGGGTCGGTCTCGCGGTACCAGGCCGCCCGGAGCGGCGAGGCGAGAAACAGCGCCCCACCGGTCGCCAGGGCGAGGTGGGAGGGGCTCACGAGCGCCTGGAAGCTCTCCTCGAAGCCGAACGCGCCGTGCCAGAGGAAGTCCCCGGCCCCCGCGCCGCCGAACACGAGGACGCCGACCACGCCCCAGCCGTACCCCTCGGGAACGGCGTCGACCCACGTGGCACCGTCGCGGCGCTGCCGGTACGTCGCGGCGCCGATCAGCCCGGCGACCCCGAGGAACATCGAGTAGAAGAAGGTGTGTTCGGGCGTGAGAAACCCCTCTTCGGCGAAGCTGATACCGCTCGCGTGGGCTCTGAAGTCGAGGGCGACGCCGGCCACCATCAGCGTCGACAGCGCGGCCACGCCGGCGTCCAGCCGCCACCCAGAGAGGACACTCGACGGTGCCGCCGCCGAGAGACGACCGTCCGCGGACTGCTCGCTCATGACTGGTGCCAGTCGGCGGTCGCGTGAAAAACCACCGGCCCTCCGGCCCCCGAACACTTGTCCCCGCCGACCGTACGCCGGAGCATGGACGGGGACCTGCCGCGTCCGGATCCCGACTCGCCGGACCGGTTCGCGACGCTCGCCGAGCGACTCCCCGAGCGCTTTCCGGGCGTCGCGCTCGACTTCACGCCCGCGTCGCTCTCTCGACTGGACGACGTGATCGCCGGCCTGCCGGCCCCGGACCGACGGCCCGACGAGAGTGACGACGCGACGGACGCGCCCGCACCAGTCGGCGTCCTGGGCAGTTACCTCGGCGAGACGCTGGTCCGCTCGGCCGACGCCGCCTGGGTCGAGACCGAACCGGGCCACTGGACCGTCGTCGTGTACGGCGACGCACCCGTCACCGTCAACGTCTTCGAGGTCGCACGGGATTGCCTCCGGGACCCGCCGGCACTGGCCCGGGCATACGAGACGGCCGTGGGTGCGGCCGAGGACTGAGCGACACCCTGCGACCGGGCCGCCCGCGAACCGGAGCGTTTTCGGCCGCCGGACTCGTCGTGTCACGCATGGAACTGGACGAGGGCGACCGCCTCTGTGACCGCGAGGACGTACTGGTCCACGACGTCCGGATCGAACTGTCCGAGGACCACTGGACCGACCCCGGCGAGGTCACCGTGCGGGAGGACGGCCACGAGGACGGCGGCACCTTCGCCGGGTGCCTCGTCCGGGACGACCGGGGACGGATCCTGTTCGTCCGCCACGGCGACGGCGACGACCGCGAGTGGGCCCTGCCCGGCGGGCACGTCGAGGACGGCGAGGACGTTCGGACGGCGGCCGTCCGCGAGGTCCGCGAGGAGACGGGCGTCGCGGTCGACGTCGACCGACCGCTGTCGGTCTCCCGGCAGGTGTTCGTCCACCCCGACGCGGACCGCACGTCGCTGGGTCACTTCGTCCTGTACGCGGCCCGCGCGACCGACGCGAGCCTCGGCGACGACCTCGGCGTCGAGACGGCCGACGAGGACATCGCCGAGGCCGCCTGGCGCGAGACGGTCCCCGAGCGGGCGTTCCTCCGGGAGCAGATCGTCGCCGACGTAGAACACTGGCGGGCGTCGTCACTCGGGTCGCAGTGAGAAAGCGGAGAACCTCGACGCGTCCGCTCAGCGGATGACGTCGAGCCCGTTCTTCTGTTCGACTTCGTTCCGGCCGCCGTCGCTCTCGGTCTGGCCGTAGTCGGCGTCGTCACCGACGTTCTGGCTCGCGTCGAAGTCGACGTTCTCGACGCCCTCGATGCTGGCCCGCGAGCGGTCGGCCTGCTTCTGGGTCGTCGGGCCGAGCACCTGGGCGCTCTGGACGCCGGTCATGATCGCCATGACCCGCACCTTGCCCT
>CAZIVN010000027.1:0-15834 GCA_964542685.1 uncultured Halobacteriales archaeon | reverse complement strand
GCCTTGAGAGCAGATGTCCGAGAGGACTCCTGGGTTCGAATCCCAGCCCCACCGCGTTGCTCCGACCGTCACCACGAGGAGTGGCGCGTCCACGATGGGATTTGAGCCCTGCCGGACAGCGGTCGAGCACCGCGAGACCGACCGTCCGGCTCCGGTTCGAATCCTAGCCCCACCGTCGCTGTGTGACCGGGAATCGACGTCGACGTGGGCTCAGTCCTCGAAACTCCGCACCCGATCGAGTAGCGACTCGTCGTAGAGTTCCGCCGCCTGTCGGGGCCGCCGATCGAGGAGTAGTCGGCCGCGAGCGACGGTGTTGCGGAACGTCCTGTAGGTCGCCTCGTCGACCATCTGGCCGTCGATGGTGACGGCGCCGGTGCCCTCCGCCTTCGCGGCCTCGAACCGCTCGATGCGGTCGATATCGCGGGCGAGTGCGTCCGGCGAGGGCGCGTGGACACGGTTCGCCTGGGCGGTCTGGTTGGGGTGCAGCGACCAGGACCCGTCGAAGCCCACGCGGGCTTCGCGGCGAGCGTGAGCGGCGTAGCCCGCGGCGTCGTAGGTCGTGACGCCGGCGTGGTCCGCGAACACCTCGTCGTAGGGGCCGCCGACGGCGAGCAGGTCGTTCGCGCTGGCCTCGATTGAGATGGCCTCGAGGGTCCCGGCCCAATCGGGACGGTCCTCGGGGTCGCCGCCGAGGGCTGCCGTGTAGTCGACCGGACCGAACACGAGTGCCGCGAGGCGGCCGTCGGCGCCCAGGCGCGCTATCTCGCGCAGGTCCGACCGTGCGGCCGCCGTCTCGACGATGACGGCCAGTTCGACGCTCCCGTCCGGTAGTCCCGCGGCGGACTCCGCCTCGCTGAGGACCTCGCTGACTCGCTCGACATTGTCGCGACGGCCGACCTTCGGGACGACGACGCCGTCGATGCGGTCGCCAGTCTCGCGAACCAGGCGGTCGATCTCACCCTCGCCGCGCTCTCGCGGGTCGGGGTCGGCGTGGCTCCACTGGACCCGTGGCCAGATCTCGCCCTGGAACGCGTCGGCGTACTCGTCCAGGAGGGCGACGGTGTTGTCGAGGCCCTCGCGTTTCATCTCCGGGGCCGTCCCGTCCTCCAGGTCCGGGACGAGCCAGTCGGGCGCCTCGAACCCCTCGGCGGTCAGGCCCGAGCGGAGGTACTTCGCCGTGTCCTCGCGGGGCACGGCGGCCGGTGCGGTCTGGAACGTTCGGCAGAGTCGTGTCATCGGTGTGGCTGGGAGTGTGATCGGCGGCCCGTGGTCGTGGTCATCGCTCGCGTCGTTCGATCAGTGCGGTCCGGGTCCCGGAGTACACCGGGCGCCGGTCCTGCGTGTGGGCGACGTGACGGAAGCGAACTTCGCCGGCCTCGCCCTCGGGGGGGCCGCAGTCCAGGACGACGGTGAACCCGAACACGGTGTCGCCCGCGGTGACGAAGTCGTGGAACCGTTCGTCGCCGGCGCCGAGTTCGCGCCAGGTCCGCTCGTCGGACCGGGCGTGCCCGAGGGCGATAGAGCGCGTCACGTCGCCGTATGCGACCGGTTCGCCAGAGGGCGAGTCCGCCATGGCCGCGTCGTTGTGGTGCTGTCTGGCGGTGTTCAGCGTCGCGAGCGGGAGCCCCGAAAGCGTGGGGTCGTCGATGGTTCGCCCGCGTTCGTGCCGGTAGGCGACCGCGGCGTCGTCCCCGGCCCGGGCCAGTGCGTCCCGGAAGTCCTCGAAGTAGCCACCGCGTGGCGTGAGGAACGTCTCGGGCAGGTCAACCGTGGAGTCCTCGGGGGTGTCGCCCTGGGTGCCGTCGTCGGGGTCCTGCCCGCCGTCCGTCGCCGTCTCGTCGGGGTCCGCCGGGGACTCGCGGGGCAGCATGTTCGTCCGGGTGTACGACACGAGCGTCTCGCCGGTGTCGGCGTCGAAGCCTTCCGTCTTCCAGGTGACGATGCCGTACTCCGGTCTGGACGAGGAGGTCCTCGTCGACTGCACCGTCGAGGTGACCGCGAGATAGGTTCCCGGCCGGAGTTCGTCGCTGTGAAACCGGAGCTCGTCCCGCCCGAGGAAGTACCCACCCTTCTCGCTGAGGTCGGCCACCGTACAGCCCATCGTACAGGCCAGTGCGTAGTCGGGGTGGATCGGCGGCCCGTCGAACCCCCGCTCCCTGGCGGCCGAGGGCTGCCAGTAGGCCGGGTCGTGGTTGAGCGTCTGGCCGAGCCAGCGTTCCGCCCCGTGTCTGGACAGCACCAGTCCCTGGTCGTGGTCGATTCGCTGGCCCTCCGAGAACGCCTCGAAGTAGTTGCCTTTCGGCCGAGTTTCGGCCCGGTCCAGCGCCGCGTCGAGCGTCTCCGGGTCCGTCCAGTCGGTCATCGCGTCACCTCCTCGCGAGCGCCCCGTGAGTCGGCGGCCCGACGGGCCAGCGTCCGTCGCATCTCGTTGGTGACGACCGTGTACCCTTCGTCGAACCCCATGCCCGGCTTGGCGAGGGTCTGGTCCGCC
Source organism: uncultured Halobacteriales archaeon (assembly GCA_964542685.1). Classification (GTDB taxonomy): domain Archaea; phylum Halobacteriota; class Halobacteria; order Halobacteriales; family Natrialbaceae; genus CAZIVN01. Next base: position 13,343 of record CAZIVN010000027.1, on the reverse strand, counting down.
CCCGCCGCGAGCGCCACGTGGACGCAGGCCCGCGCCGCCGTCGCCGTCTCGTTGCAGGTCCCGCCGAGGTAGGCCCGCACCGGGGTGTCCTCGCAGTACCGGACCGCACGGGCAGAGCGACCGATTCCGCCGAGGTCCGGCGTCTTGATCTGGACCACGTCGGCAGCACCGCCGTCGACGAAGGCCCGCACGTCGTCGAGGGTGTTACACCACTCGTCGGCCACTACGTCGACCGAGATCGACTCCTCGGCGAGACGTTCTCGGATCGCGGCGAGGGCGCGAACCTGTTCGGCGCGGGCGTCTCCGCGGTCGCCGTCGACCGCCTCGCCGACGTCGACGGGCCCCTCCACCTGGAGCGCGAGTGGTGCGGCCGCACGTTCGATGCGGTCGAAGTAGGCGATTGTCTCGTCGCCGGCCGGCGGCCCGTCGAGAACTAGCCCCAGGAGGCCGTACACGTCGACGTGGAGTCGCGGCTCGTACCCCGGCGGGCCGAGTTCCGGGGCGCGCTCGGAGAGCCAGTCGACGTACTCGACGAGGCGCTCGCCGTCCGCGCCGACGGCCTCGCGGTCGTTGAACAGGCCGTGCGGGAGCACCTCGACGCCGCGCAGCGCCATCTTCTCGGCGTTCTCGCGGCGGCGTTCGCCACTCTGTCCGAACACCGGAACGGGCTCGGTCGCCGGGTCAGTTCCGAGCCAGTCGGCGAGGACGTCAGTCCGCGTGGTCCGACGGGCTCGCGCCGCCGCGGCGAGCATCGCCTGCGAGACGCCGTACCTGATGGCCGTGTGATCCCCGGGGGATAGCGTGTCCCGCAGCGCAGCGAAGTCGTCAGCGGACCGTCCGACGAGGCGGTCGCCGATGTCGTCCTCGACGGTTTCTGCCGCCGCTTCCGGGCGCAGCGGTGGGTCTCGGCCCCCCGCACCGGCGTACTGGACGGCCGCACAGTCCCCCCGGACAGTCGTCCCGTCCGAGAGGTCCAGTTCCACGAGCAGGCTCTCGCCCGGTTGTCTGATCCGGTCGAACCCCTCCGTGACGGGGTCGCCGTCGTACGCGAACCCGTCCCGGTCGGCGCCGGCCTTGATTGCACGCTGGTCGTCGCTGTAGAACGCCGCGACGCCGGGCACGGCGCTGACGCGTTCGATCAGCATCAGTCACCCTCCGCGGGGCGGCCGATCAGTTTCCCCTCGCCGACGGCGTCGACGTCGTCGGCGACCATGCGGAAACTTCGCTCGCGGCCTTCCGTGTTCGCACGGTCCTCAAGGCGCGCCCGGTGAATCTCGCGAACCTCGTCGCCGACCGCGAGGTCGCCGAACTCCAGCAGCCGCACCCGGCCGTCGTCGTCGCGGGCGGGCAACACTTCGCCCCTGGCGGCCTCGCTGGGGGCGAAGGGCACGTCCAGTGCCCCGGTTTCGAAGGCCCTGACGGTCCCGCGCGCGACGTCGCCGTCGCCCAGGTCACGGACCCGCCCCAACAGCGACCGCACGGCGAGTTCGATCACCTCACGCTCGCGCTCGACGCCGGACAGCGACGGGGCCTGTTCGAGCACCATCGACATCGCCTGGCGGGTCGTGCGGAGTCCCGCGGCGTTTGCCTCCGCCGTCGGGACGCCCTCGAACTCCTGGGGTGACTTGGTGATGACCTTGTCCGGGCGGGCGATACCGGCCGTGACGCCGCCGAGTCCGATCAGGCCGTTCGCACGGGCCTCGTCCGGCGGGAAGCCGCCCATCCACTCGTGGAAGACGGTCGTCACGGTCACGTCGTCCGGGAGGTACTCCTCGCCCAGCGCCCGCAGTTCCCGGAGTGCGGCGACGTCCTGGACGAGGTTCCCGACCTGCCCGTAGCCGAGCGTGATCGACCGCACGCCCTGGGTCGCCGCCAGTCGGCCCTCGATGATCATGATGGCGATGGCGATGGCCGGCGGGACGAGCGTGCCCGTCAGCGGGCCGAACGGTTCGCGGTTGATTCGGACGCCACGTTCGGTGTACGCGCCGGCCAGACGGTCGACGTACTGCCAGTTCTCGATGGTCTCGGCGAGGTCCTCGCCGCCGGTGTAGGGAATGTTGTAGGAGATCGGGCCGCCCTCGAAACTCCGGAAGCCACCGGCTAGCGTCACTGCGGCCAGGAGGCGGGCGTCGGGCGTCCCGTGGCGGACCTCCACCGGGGCGTCGGTCGCTTCGATCAGTTCCCGACACCCCTCGACGCCGTGGTTGACCGCCGGGAACCCGTTCAGGGCGTCCCGGTCGCCGTCGCGAGCGTCTGCCAGTCCCGCGGCGGCGTCGTCGTAGTCGTTCGTCCGGGTGTAGGAGTCGATGGTCGTCGGCAGGAGGTCGGCGCCGCCGGCCGTCTGCAGGTGGTCGAGCAGTTCGACCTGGTCGTCCAGGCGGGCCACCCCGGCCCGTGGCTGGAGGAGCGGTCGGTCGGACGACTCGAGGACGCCGGCGAAGTCGGCGCTCTCGTCCAGCGACTCGTGGTAGGCGACGGCCGCCTCGAACTCGGCGGCCTCGCCGGTGGGCCAGGCGCTCCTGACCGAGCGGTCGCGCTCCAGTAGCTCCGCGTCCGGGATTCGCTCGTCGCAGACCATCGTCAGGCCTGGACTCGTTCGCCCGTCTGCTGGGGCACGTGCAGGTCCGTCTCCAGGGAGCGCACGGCGGCCTCCGGGTCGGTGTCGGTGCCGAACACCCGGTCGAACCCCATCTCCCGGAACCGCGCGTGAGTGGCGTCGGTGTCGTCCTGCCCGACCGCGAGGTTGCCACCGACGTAGGTGACGGGGTCGACGCCCGCCGCGGACAGCCGTTCGTGGAGTCCGTCGCAGTCCCGCTCCGCGTGGCCGTACAGCGACGAGACGAGGAGTGCGTCCGCGTCGTGCGTGTCGACTGCCTCGACGAACTCCGCCTGTGACGTCTGGACGCCCACGTTGACTACCGTGAAGCCGGCAGCCGAGAGCGCCTGTTCGAGAATCGTGATGCCGACGACGTGAGCGTCAGAGCCGATTGTGCCGAGTACGACCGTCCGTGGCATGTACCCGAACGAATGGTAGAGGTACAGATAAAGTTAATGGTCTTTAATGATGTTTCCGAGAAAGGGTGTTCGGACCCGTCGCTCGTCCCCTACTCGCGGTTCGTTAATGATAAATCCTTATGTTTCTCCGTCGCTCCAGAGGGGCTATGGGCGCGCTGTCAGACCTGGCCGTCGTCGACCTGACGCAGGTGCTCGCTGGACCGTACTGTACGATGTTGCTGGCCGACATGGGCGCGGACGTCGTGAAGGTCGAACGTCCGGGCGGCGACCTGATCCGTCCGAACCCACCGTTTCTGGAGGACCCCGAGGCGGAACCGTACGGCGGGTACTTCCAGAGCGTCAACCGTGGGAAACGCTCGGTCGAACTGGACTTCGGCGACGACGCAGACCGCGAGGCGTTCCTCGACCTGGTGGCCGAAGCGGACGTCGTCGTCGAGAACTACCGGGCCGGGACGATGGAACGGTTCGACCTCGGGTACGAACGCCTCCGAGAGGAGAACCCGGGACTCATCTACTCGTCGATCCGAGGCTACGGCGACCCACGCACCGGCGAAACCGACCGGCAGGGGCAACCGGCGTTCGACCTCATGGCCCAGGCGCTCGGCGGCGTCATGGAGATCACGGGCCACCCCGACGGCCCGCCGACGAAGGTCGGCCCCGGCGTCGGCGACCTGTTCACCGCGGTGCTGAACTGCGTGGGGGTCCTCGGCGCAGTCCACCACCGCGAGCGAACCGGCGAGGGGCAGTACGTCGACACTGCGATGTACGACGCGATGGTGTCGCTGTGTGAACGCGCCGTCTACCACAGGTCCTACGACGGGGAGGCGCTGACCCGCCAGGGCAACTCCCACCCGACGCTGTTCCCGTACGACGCCGTCGCCGCGACGGACGGGCACGTCGTCGTCGCCGCGTTCTCGGACGGACACTGGGAGGCCCTCTGTGAGACGATGGACCGTCCGGACCTCGTCGCGAACTACCCCACCGCCGACGACCGCCTCGCCGCCCGCGACGAGCTGCGAGAACAGATCGAATCCTGGGCGGCCGAGCGGTCGGTCGAGACAATCGTCGACCGGCTGACGGGGACCGTCCCCGTCGCCCCGGTCCAGGACGCGGACGACGTGTTCGCGGACCCCCACGTGACCGCACGGGAGATGCTGGTCGAGGTCGACCAGCCGGGCACCGGAGAGCGCGTCGAAATCGCCGGTTCGCCGATCAAGATGTCGGAGACGAATCCGCGACCACGGGGGCGCGCACCGCTGCTGGACGAACACCGCGAGGCAGTCCTCGGTGAAAGTGGCGAGAGCGCGCCGGCCGACGACCCCCGCGAGTCGATCGGCGACTAGGCGCCGGTAAAGGACTCCAGCAGGTCGTCGAACCGCTCGGGTGGAGCGTCGAGGCGGTCGCGCAGGTCCCGGGCGCGGGCCTGCAACTCGCGGTACTCCTCGCTGTCCTCAAGTTCGGCCTCGGGTTTCTCGTCGGCGAGCGTCGACAGTTTCGCGGCGATGCGGAGGAACTCCGCCTCCGGGTCGCCACGGCCGCCCGCGGCCATCTGTTCCTCGACGATTTCGGTCAGCCTGACCCCGGAAACCGGTTTCCGGACGTAGTCGTCGAAGTCCATGTCGACGATGTCGAACTCGGCGCTGACCGCGGTCACCATCACGACCCGACAGTCGAACTCCGCAGTACGGATCTCCTCGAGCACCTCGTCGCCGGACGTGGGCATCCGGCGGTCCAGGACGACCACGTCGACGTCGTGATCCATCTTGCGCAGTGCCTCCTGGCCGCCGTAGGCTGTTTGGACCTCGAACTCCCGTTCCAGGAACAGACCGTACGAGTCGGCGACGTCTTCCTCGTCGTCGACGACGAGAACGGTGCCAGTCGCGTCCTCGGTCTCGTGCCCGCTCACGGCGAATCGCCCCAAGTGAGTCCGTTCATGGACGGAGTATCGAGGACCGGGTACTAATCGGTTCCGCACGCCGGGACGGGTTGGGAAGGTATTAGTACGCGCCGACCCCACCGCCGTCCATGAGCGAGGACTGGCCCCACGACCCGGACGGCGAGGCGGGCAGCGAGGGGATGCGCAAGTACGGCATGGCGATCGTCGCCAAGAAAGTCGACGACGAGGAGGACTTTCCGCTCGACCGCGACGAGTTCGTCGACCAGTTCGGCGACGACCCGATCCGGATCAACTACCAGCGCGTCGTCGCCCTCTCGGATATCTTCGAGTACGTCGACCAGGAGACGTTCGAGGACTTCCCCGACTTCCACACGGCCGTCGGCCGTGCCGTCCGCGAGGGTGGCTTCTGGGACTACCACCCGGTCGGGAAGGACCCCGAGAAGAAGAGCGCCTGAGCCGCGACCCAGCGGGCTGTCCGACCGATACCGGGCCACCGACGTTCCCGACGAGTCCGGAGATTCCGGAGACCCCCGACGGTTAAGACGGCCCGGGACCCAGTGGTCGGCGTGACCGTCATCGTCGTCGGCGGCGGCATCGTCGGCCTCGCCAGCGCCTACCACCTCGCCGAGCGCGGCTGTGACGTGACGCTGTACGAACGCGACAGCGTCGGCAGTGGCAGCACCGACCGTGCCGTCGGGGGCATCCGCGCGAGTTTCTCCACGCCGGTCAACGTGGACTGCTCACTGCTGAGTCTCGACGTCTGGGAAACCTTCGAGGAGCGGTTCGGCGTCGACGTCGAGTTCCGACAGCACGGCTACCTCTTTCTCGCCCGCGAAGCGGCGACGGCAGAGCGCTTCCGGGAGACGGCGGCGATGGCACGCGACCGCGGCGCGCCGGTGGAGTACGTCGACGCGGAGACCGCCACGACGTACTGTGAGGGCATCGACGCCGACCGGTTCGTCGGCGGGACGTACTGTCCCCGGGACGGCTACGCCGACCCGCACCTCGCGCTTCAGGGCTACTCGCGGGCGGCCACCGAGGCCGGCGCCGAGGTCCGGACGAACGCGCCGGTGAGTGAACTGCTGACCGACGGGGACCGGGTGGCCGGCGTGGCGGCGGACGGCCAGCCCCACCGCGCGGACGCCGTCGTGCTCGCGACGGGGGCCTGGACGGGCCCCCTCGCCGCGACGGCGGGCGTCGACCTCCCCATCGCACCCCGGCGCCGCCAGGTCGCGACCGTCGACCCGGACCGTCCGGTGCCGGAGACGGACCCGCTCACGATCGACCTCGACACCGGCTCGTACTGGCGCCCGGAACGCGAGGGCCGGGCCATCGTCGGCGGGCACTTCGCCGGCCACGACCCGGACGTCGACCCGGACGGGTTCGAGAGCGGCCCCGACGTCGAGTGGGCCGCAGACGCCATCGAACGGGCCGGCGAGTGGACGGACTACTTCGGGCCGGAGAGCCGACTCGCGGGTGGCTGGGCGGGACTGTACGCCGTCACGCCCGACGACCACGCCGTCGTCGACGCGGTGCGGCCAGGGCTGGTCGTCGCGGCCGGCTTCTCCGGCCACGGGTTCCAGCACGCCCCCGCAACGGCCCGAATCGTCGCTGACCTCGTGCGTGACGGCGAGACGGCCCTCGTGGACCGGTCGACACTGGCGGCGGACCGGTTCGGGGACCACGGGGAGAGCGAGCGCAACGTGGTCTGAGGCGGGCCTCCGGGAGCAGCCCTCAGCGATTCCGCAGGAATCGTTCCATCCGGTCCGTCGCCGTCCTGAGGTCGTCCATTCCCGTCGCGTACGACACGCGGACGTGACCCGCACCGGCGGGGCCGAACGCGTCGCCTGGCACGACCGCGACGCCCTCCGCATCCAGCAACTCCTCCGCGAAGGCCTCCGCGTCGCCGCCGGGGACCTCCGGGAACGCGTAGAACGCGCCGCGGGCCTCGAAGGCGTCGAGGCCCATCTCCTCGAACCGGGCCAGCAGGAACTGCCGGCGACGGTCGTATGCCGCGACCATGTCGGCGACGGCGTCGTCACAGGACGCCAGCGCCTCCAGGGCGGCGTACTGGGCCGTCGTCGGCGCCGAGAGCATCGAGTACTGGTGGATCCGGTTCATCGCCGCGACGGCCTCGGGCGGGCCGAGCGCGTACCCCAGGCGGAGTCCGGTCATCGCGTACGCCTTCGAGAAGCCGTTGAAGACGACGGTGCGCTCGCGCATGCCGGGCAGCGTCGCGACGGACACGTGGTCACGACCGTACGTCAGGTCGGCGTAGATCTCGTCGGACAGCACCAGCAGGTCGTGGTCCCTGGCGAAGGCGGCGACGGGTTCCAGTTCCTCGGGTGTCATGACCGCACCGGTCGGGTTGTTGGGGTAACACAGCACCAGCGCCGTCGCCTCGTCGGCGCCCGCGGCGGCCAGTGCCTCCCGGGTCAGTGTGAACTCGTCGTCGCGCCGGGTCGGCACGCGACACACCTCGCCGCCGGCGAACGTCACGCCGGGTTCGTAGCAGATGTACGACGGCTGGGGGACCGCCACCGAATCGCCCGGGTCGACGAACGCCCGCATCGCGAGGTCGACGCCCTCGCTGACACCCGCCGTCACGACCACCTCCTCCTCCGGGTCGTAGGAGAGGTCGTACTGGCGTTCGACGTGGTCACAGATCGCCGCCCTGAGCTCGGCCATCCCGCGGTTCGCGGTGTAGGCGGTCTGGCCACGCTCCAGGGACTCGATTGCGGCCTGTCGGGCCGGCCACGGCGCCGAGAAGTCCGGCTCTCCGACGCCGAGCGAGATCACGTCGTCACGGGCCTCTGCGAGTTCGAAGAACTTCCGGATGCCCGACTGTCCGACGGCGTCGACGCGGTCTGCCCGTCTCATGGCGTGACCGACCGTCGGTCGTCGTCGTCGTCGTGGTCGAAGCCGATGCCGGCTTCCTTGTAGGTCTCCATGGCGTAGTGGGTGACCGTGCCGGTGATGGCCGGGACGGGTGCGACGCGGTCGGCGACGAACCGCGCGACGTCCTCCATCGACGTCCCCTCGACGGTCAGCAGGAAGTCGAACTCGCCGGAGACCAGTCGCAGGGTCTGGACCTGGTCGAACCCCGCCAGCCGTCGGGCCACGTCCCCGTAGCTCGTCTCGCGGTCGAGTTCGACCCCACACTCCACGACGGCGGTGACGTGGTCCCGGTCGGTCCGGTCCCAGTCGACGATGGGGCGGTACCCGCGCACCGGTCCGGCCTCCAGCCCGTCGAGCGCGTCCCGTACTGCCGCCTCGTCGAGACCCGTCATCCGGGCGATGTCGTCGATCTCGTACCGTGCGTTCTCGAGGAGACAGTCGAGCACCGCCTGCTCGTCGCTCATGCCTTCGGGGAGGCACGACCGTGACAAAAGGGTTCCGAGTCGGGGTGGGTTCCGACCGGTCGGGACGGACTGGACCTACTCGTGGCCCGATACCGGGACGGGCTCGTACGGTTCCGCCAGGTACTCCAGGTCGCCGTCCGAGAGGTCGATCTCCGTCGCTTCGACGGCCTCCTCCAGGTGTTCGACGCTCGTCGTGCCGACGATGGGCGCGTCGACGACGTCCTGGTGGAGCAACCAGGCGAGTGCGATCTGGGCCATCGTGCGGTCGCGCTCGTCGGCCAGTTCCTGGACGCGTTCGTTGATCTCCCGCCCGCCGCCCTCGAAGTACGGGTGCTGGCGGGCGTAGTCGTCGCTCCGGCCCCGCGCGGTCGCGTCGAACGCCTCGTGTGGGCGAGTCAGGTAGCCACGGGCCAGTGGGCTCCACGGAATTACGCCGATTCCTTCACGTCGGCACAGCGGCAGGGTCTCCCGTTCCTCCTCGCGGTACAGGAGGTTGTAGTGGTTCTGCATCGTGTGGAACCGCTCTAACCCCAGGCGCTCGCTCTCGTGCAGGGCCGCGGCGAACTGGTGGGCCCACATCGACGACGTCCCGGCGTACCGCACCTGACCACGCCGGACGGCGTCGTCGAGTGTCCGGAGCGTCTCCTCGATGGGCGTGTCGTAGTCCCAGCGGTGGGTCTGGTAGAGGTCGACCGTGTCCATCCCCAGCCGCTCCAGGGAGTTCGCCAGTTCCCCCTCGATGGCCTTCCGGGAACACCCGCCGGAGTTGGGGTCGTCCTCGCGCATCTGGAAGTACCCCTTCGTCGCGACGACGAACTCGTCGCGGTCGTAGTCGGCGAGGACGTCGCCCAGGACGCGTTCGCTCTCGCCGCGGGAGTACATGTTCGCGGTGTCGAAGAAGTTGATCCCCAGTTCGATCGCTCGCTCGACGATCGGCCGGCTCTCCTCGGGGTCCAGCACCCAGTCGCGCCAGTCGCTGGTCCCGAAGCTCATACAGCCCAGACAGATCTCGCTGACCTCCATCCCGGTCGCGCCGAGTGTGGTGTACTCCATGGGCCGGACTGTGCGGCGCGGATAATAAGTCTCCGTGCGGCGGCAGAGCGGCGAGGGGCTCTCCCGGCGGGCCGGTGGTTCGTCCCCCGTCCGGAGGGTAGCCTTTCCGGAGATTTAATACTGGGAACTGTGAACGAGCCACACATCGATGACAGACAACCACGACGATAGAACGGGGACGGGTGTGCCGAACGGAACCACCAGACGAGACCTGCTGGCTGCGGCCGGCGCCGCGGGCGTCCTGGGCCTCGCCGGCTGTCAGGGCGACGGCGGCGACGGCGGCGACGGCGGCGACGGCGGAGACGGCGGTGACGGTGATGGCGACGGGTCCAGCACGAGCCTGGACGAGATCTCGATCGGGATGGTGACCTCGACGTCCGGACCGTTCGCCGTGTTCGGTAATGCGGCGGTCACCGGCGCGGAACTGGCCATCGAGGACATCGAGTCGGAGTTCGACCTCACCGTCGACCTCTCGGTCGAGGACTCCCAACTCGAACCCGGGACGGGCCTGGAGCGGGCACGCGAACTGGTCACGAACGAGGGCGTCGACTTCCTGATGGGCGCAGTGTCCTCGGCGGTCGCGCTCCGCATCGCCGGGTGGGCCAACGAGAACGAGGTGACGTACTTCCCGACCGGCGCCCACTCGTCGGCCCTGACCGGCGGCCAGTGCGGTCCGTTCGTGTTCCGGCCCTCGGCGTCGAACTCCATGCTCGCGAACACCATCGGCGCGGACATGGGGGAGGCGGCCGACGACTGGCACCTGATGTACTCCGACTACACCTGGGGGCAGACGGCGTCGGAGGCGATCCAGAACAGCCTCGAGGATCAGGGCAACGAGGTCGTCGGCACGCAGGCCGTGCCCTTCCCGAGCGACGACTACGCCCAGTACGTCAACCGCGCCGACGCCTCCGGAGCGTCGGGCATCGGCGTGCTCATCGCCGGACTGGACCTCCGGAAGGCCAGCAGCCAGATCATCTCCAGCGGCATGGAGGACCGCGTCCTCGCGATGCACCAGCTCGAGGACTTCGTGTTCTGGGGTATGAACAAGGACGCCGCGTCCATCCTGGACGTCGCGGGCCAGGTCTGGGGCCCCGCCGTCGACGGTGGCGAGGACTTCAAACAGCGCGTCGTCGACCAGGGCGACATGGACCCCTACGTCAGACACTTCCTGGGGTACGTCTCGGTCGACCAGGGCGTCCGCGCGGCGGCCCGGGCCGACTCGACGGCCGCGCCGGACATGCGCGACGCTCTGGAGGGTCACGAGGTGAGCTCCAAGATCGTCGATATGAAAGGCGGCGGCGACATGTACTGGCGCGCCGGCGACCACCAGCTCATCCAGCCCACCTACACCGTGAGCTCGCGACCCACCGAGGAGATGAGCGACGACCCGTACAAGAACTGGTTCACCGTCGAGAACAAGTTCGCCGGAGACGACGTCGCACGGTCGGTCGAGGGGACCGACTGCTCGCTGTAGCCGACTGATGGCTGCCACACAGGACGTGCGGTCACAGGTCCGAGGGGTGCTGTCGGACCAGTCGCCGACGACGGTGCTGGGTGTCTTCGTCGGGGTCGTGCTGCTGGCCAACGCCGCCGTCCAGCAGACGGGCCTGTTCATCGACCAGGCCATCGGCGGGCTGGTGTACGGCATGATCCTGGTGATGATCTCGCTGGGCCTGGCGCTCGTGCTGGGACTGATGGGTGTCGTCAACTTCGCCCACGGCGCGCTGTTCATGCTCGGCGGGTACTTCACCTTCGCCGCGATGTCGACCTACGGGCTGCCGTTCTGGCTGGCCCTCCTCGTCGCGCCAATCGGCGTCGGTCTCGTCGGCATCCTCATGGAGGTGGTCGTGCTCCGCCGACTGTACGGCAAGACGCCGATCATCGGCCTGCTGGCGACGTTCGGGCTCACCCTGATGATCGAGGAGGCGGCCAGGTACGTCTGGGGTGCGAGCGCCGTCCAGCCCGACACGCCCGGGTTCCTCCAGGGCGGGACCGACCTGGCAGTCACCCAGGTGGGGACCTACCGGCTGTTCACCGTAGCCGTCTCCGCCGTCTCCGTCGCGGCGGTGTACTACCTGATCGTCAACACCGACTTCGGGCTGACGGTCCGGGCGGGCGTCCAGGACGGCGAGATGACCGAGTTCGTCGGCGTGAACCTGCCGATCCGGTTCACCGCGATGTTCTTCCTGGGGTCGGCCATCGCCGGCCTCGGCGGCGGACTCAGGGTCATCGAGTTCGGCGTCGACCCCGGGGCGGCCGAACAGTTCGTCCTGCTGGCGTTCGTGGTCGTGGTCATCGGCGGCGTCGGGAGCATCTTCGGGAGCGTCGCCGCGGGTCTGCTCGTCGGGTGGGCGCAGTTCCTCGTCCCCGTGGTGCTGAGTTCGCTCGCCGTCGTGACGGGGATCGCGGCCCTGGACGTCCGGGGCATCAGCTCGCTCATCCCGTTCCTGGTGATGATCGTCGTCCTGCTGGTCCGACCGCGCGGTTTGTTCGGCGAGGAGGGGCTCCTCGAATGAGCGACGAGGCCGGAACCCACGCCGTGCCCGACGGACCGTCGACGTTCGAGCGGTACCGGATCCCGATCGGCCTGGTCGTCCTCGTCCTCGCCCTGCGGCCGGTAGTGTCGAGCGACCTCCTGCTGGGGTACGACGCCATCGCCAGCCGGATGCTCATCATGGTCGTGCTCGTCGCGGCGTTCAACCTCCTGTTCGGGTTCACCGGGCTGCTGTCGTTCGGCCACGCGATGTTCCTGGGGTTCGGGCTGTACATCCCTGCGATCCTCGTGCTCGAGGGCGTCTGGTTCATGAACCCCGGCGGGACGCTGACGTTCTTCGTCGGCGCCCTCCTGGCGCTGCTGTCGGTCGGGGCCTACAGCTACCTCCTCGGGCGACTGATCGTCGACATGGGCGAGATATACTTCGCCCTGCTGACCCTCGCGTTCTCCCAGGCGATCTACTTCGTCGTCCTCCGGGACCCGTACGGGCTGACGGGCGGGTCGAACGGCCTGACGCGGGGAACGTTGCCCGGGTTCGTCGAACAGACCCGCGGGAAGATCTCCATCGAGGCGTTCGGGCTGGCGGTCGACTGGTACTGGGCCGTCGGCGTCGTGTTCCTGCTCGCGATGCTGGCCCTGTGGCAGATCGTCCGGTCGCCGTTCGGCCGGTCACTGATCGCCATCCGGGAGAACGAGGCGCTGGCGCGGGCGATGGGCGTGAACACGACGCGGTACAAGGTGTGGTCGGTCACGTTCAGCGGCGTGTTCTCCGCCGTCGCCGGCGTGCTCCTGATGATCCAGAGCTCCGGCGCGGCCATCGAGAACCTCAGCCCGTTCACCAGCGGCGACACGGTGCTGATGGCGGTGCTGGGCGGCGTCAACTACTTCTTCGGACCCGTCGTCGGCGCCATCGTCTGGCTGTTCACCGAGGACTACCTGACGAGTTTCGAGGTGTGGCACTTCCCGCTGGCCGAGGCGACGCTGGTGAGCGTACGCCTCGACGACCTGCTGGTGTACTGGCAGTTCCTGCTCGGCGCGCTGTTCGTGATCGTCGTGATGACGGCGCCCGAGGAGGGGATCTGGGGGTACGTCAGGTCCGCCGGCGCGTGGGTCAGGGAGCGCGCCGAGGAGGTGGTCGAGTGAGCACACCCGAGGAGGACGCCGACAGGGAGGCGCCGGCGGGCGACACGGACGCCGGAGCAGGTGACACGCCGCTCGGTGGCACCGACCGAGAGACGGTCGAGCCCGACGAGGATCCGACGGAGGCGGCCCTCGGAGTCGCCGGCCTCCGGAAGACGTTCGGGAGCGTCGTCGCCGTCGACGACGTCGACCTGGCCGTCCGGCCCGGCGAACTGCGGGCGATCATCGGCCCCAACGGCGCCGGGAAGACGACGCTGTTCAACTGCATCATGGGCAGCCTCTCGGCGACCGAGGGTAGCGTCTACCTGGACGGAACCGACATCACGAACGACCCGGAGGAACGACGGCCCCACCTCGGCATGGCGCGGTCGTTCCAGTCCAA
>CAZIVN010000026.1:8249-16059 GCA_964542685.1 uncultured Halobacteriales archaeon | reverse complement strand
CGCTCGACCGCCGCGGCGCGGAGCCGTCCTACGCGCTGGACGACTTCGAGAGCGGCATCTGATCCGTTCGAACTTCGACTCGTTTTCCGACGCGTTCGCGCCACCGGAGCGGCCGCTCCATCCGGAGACGGAAACGCCTAACCCACAGCGTCGCCACCGCTCGCGTATGGTGACGGTGACGGCTCCCGGGAAGGTGTACCTGTTCGGAGAGCACGCGGTGGTGTACGGCGAACCGGCGGTCCCGTGTGCGATCGAGCGTCGCGCGCGAGTGACCGTCGAGCAGTTGTCCCAGCCGACCTTGCGGGTCCACGCCGAGGACCTCACGCTCGATGGCTTCACCGTCGAGTACGGCCTCTCGGACGACGACCTGGACGTCGACGCGCCGTCGACGCTCGTGGCCGCGGCGACGGAGTACGTCGACGAGGCCATCGGCCAGGTCAGGGACGCCGTCGACGCGCCGTCGACGGGGTTCGAGGTGACCATCGAGAGCGACCTGCCGCTGGGGGCCGGGCTGGGCTCCTCGGCCGCGGTCGTCGTGGCGGCCATCGAGGCGGCCACGCGGGAACTCGGCATCGAACTCGACCGCGAGGAACTGGCCGACCGGGCCTACCGGGTCGAGTACGAGGTCCAGGACGGCCAGGCCTCCCGGGCGGACACGTTCTGCTCGACGATGGGCGGGGCGGTCCGGGTCGAGGGCGACGACTGCCGGCGGCTGGGGGCGCCGGAACTCCCCTTCGTCGTCGGCTTCGACGGCGGGGCGGGCGACACCGGCGAACTGGTCGCCGGCGTGCGGCGCCTCCGCGAGGAGTACGACTTCGCGGCCGACACCGTCGAGACGGTCGGGGACCTCGTGCGGGCCGGCGAAGACGCTCTCGCGGCGGGCGACGTCGCAGAACTCGGCCGCCTGATGGACGTCAACCACGGCCTCCTGTCGGCGCTGGGCGTCTCGGCGGCCAGTCTCGACGCGATGGTGTGGGCCGCCCGCGACGCCGGCGCGGCGGGGGCGAAACTCACCGGCGCCGGCGGTGGGGGCTGTATCGTGGCGCTGGACGACACGGAGGCCACGGAGACGGCACTGTCGTACACCGCCGAGTGCGAGTCGGCGTTCCGCGCGGAACTCGCGACCGAGGGGGTGTGCGTCGAGTGACCCTCGTCGTCAAACTCGGCGGGAGCGTGATCACGGAGAAAGACCGGGCCGAGACGCTGGACGGTGCGGCGGTCGACCGGGCGGCCGACGCCGTCGCGAGCGTCGACGAGGACCTCGTCCTCGTTCACGGCGGGGGGAGTTTCGGCCACCACCACGCCGAGGCCCACGACGTCTCGACGACCAGTGGGAGCGACGACTGGCGGGCCGTCGCCGACGTCCACGGCGCGATGACGACGCTCAACAGCCTCGTCCTCTCCCGCCTCCACGAGCGAGACGTGCCGGCGGTGCCGATCCACCCGCTGTCGACCGCCGACCGGGACGCAGACGGCGACCTCACCCTGCCGACCGGCGCGGTCGAACGCCTCGTCGGAGAGGGGTTCGTCCCGGTGTTGCACGGCGACACGGTCGCACACGAGGGGCGTGGCGTGACGATACTGTCCGGCGACGAAGTCGTCGCGGAACTGGCGGCACTGCCCGGCGTCGACCGCGTGGGCCTCTGCTCGACGGTGCCCGGCGTCCTCCGGGACGACGCGGTGATCCCCGAGATAAGGGCGTTCGACGACGTGGCCGACGTCGTCGGGGGCAGCGACGCGACGGACGTCAGCGGTGGCATGGCCGGGAAAGTGCGGACGCTGCTCGACGTCGGCGTGCCCGCGAGCGTCTTCGGTCTCGACGACCTGCGGGCGTTCCTCGACGGCGCGTCGCCGGGCACGACGGTTCGCGGCGGCAGGTGACGCGGGTTCGGCACCCCTGGCCACCCAGGTGGCCGTAAACGTTTTTCCAGCGCCACTGTTCCACGAGATATGGCTGGGGAGGGGGACGAACGGGCGGTAGCGCGCTTGCGCCTCGCGGTTCTGGTCGGTGCGGCGCTGGGACTGGTGGCGTCGTCGGCGGTGGTCGGTGCCGTCGACGTCAGCGTCACCACTGCTACCGTCACGGTGACAAACGAGGGTGACCAGACCCGGACGATCACCGTCGTCTCACAGCACGACGGCGACCGCGTCGAACGGACCCGGGAACTCGCCCCCGGCGAGACGGTTCGTCCGGTCGCGTTCGTCGAGAACGGCGAGTACCTCGTCAAGGTGTACGTCGACGGGCGACTGTGTGCTCACATGTCCGCCGAGGTCGTCGGGGCGAACGTGCTCTCGTCGGGGACCATCACGACGACCGGAAACTCCCTGATTGCGCCGTGTTCGACGGCCGTCGACACGAACGCCGGCCCGACGGTCCGGACCGGGTAGTTACGGTTTCAGGACGACTTTCCCCGAGGACTTGCGGTCCTCGATGAACTGGTGGGCGGCTGCGGCCTCCGCGAGCGGGAACGTCTCGCCGACGATGACTTCCAGTTCGCCACTGGCCAGTCCCTCCTGGAGGTCCGGCACCGCCTCCATGACCTGCATCGGTTCGCGGTTCATCGCCATCCCAAGGTGGTAGCCGATGACGCGCTTGTTCTCGAACAGGAGGCGCCCGGTGTCGACGGTGCCAGTCTCGCCGCTGGCCGCCCCGAAGGCGACGACCCGGCCGAAGTCCCGAGTGGCGTCGAGACAGGCCGTCGTCGTGTCGCCGCCGACGCCGTCCAGTGCCAGGTCGACGCCGTAGTCGGTCTTTTCCAGGACGACCTCGGCGAGGTCCTCCTCGACGTAGTCGATGGTGTGGTCACAGCCCAGGTCCGCCGCCAGTTGCCGCTTCTCGGCGGTGCTGGCGGTGCCGAACACCTCGGCGCCCGCTCTCGCAGCGAGCTGGGTGGCGGCGGTGCCGACCCCGCCCGCGGCGGCGGTGATCAGTACCGACTCGCCCGCCTCCAGGCCGCCCCAGCCGAACAGGCAGTTGTGCGCGGTCAGGAACTGGACCGGGAAGCCCGCGGCCTCCTCGAAACTCATCTCGCCCGGAATCGGGAACACCTGCTGGGGGTCCGCGACGACGGACTCCGCGTAGCCGCCGCCGTCGACCATCGCGACGACCTCGTCGCCCTCCGCCAGACCGACGTTCTCGCCGGTGGCGTCGACGACGCCGGCGGCCTCCAGTCCCGGGTGGTACGGCGGTTCGGGACCGCCGGGGTAGTGGCCACGCCGTTGCTGGATGTCGGCGAAGTTGATGCCCGCCGCCCGCACGTCGATGCGGAGTTCGTTCGGTCCCGGTTCCGGACGGTCGACGTCGACGGCCGCGAGGACGCTCGAGTCCCCGTACTCCTCGATACGGATGCTCTTCATTGTGAACGCGTTGGACGTTGCGAGCGAGCCTCAAAAGTCCTCGCGTTGCGGTGGCGACGGTACGGAGTGGACGACGACCTCGACGATGTGTCTCCGACCGACGCACCTCCGGAAGCCCCCTCGCGCTCGCCGGGCCTGACTCGCTGTGGTCCTCGCCTCACTTCGTTCGGCTGCGGTCCTTGCGTCCTCAGGCCCGGCGACCCCTCGGCCCCTTCCATTCCCACTCCGGAAGGTTCGTGCCGGACACCTCTGG
Organism: uncultured Halobacteriales archaeon; assembly: GCA_964542685.1. Lineage (GTDB taxonomy): Archaea > Halobacteriota > Halobacteria > Halobacteriales > Natrialbaceae > CAZIVN01. The sequence continues at coordinate 12,449 of CAZIVN010000026.1, read as the reverse complement.
GGTGCCGTTGGCGCTCGCGACGTCACTCTACACTCGGTTTCACACCGGGAGTACGTTTACGTCTCCCTCCCCGGAACTGGGGCCCGTGCTGTTCCCCGAAGAACTGGAAACCGAACGCCTCCGCCTGGAACGACTCTGTCGCGAGACGGTGGACGTCCACGACTACTACGAACTGTGCTCCCACCACGAACCCGACATCGAGGAGGTCACCGAGTACCTGCCCTGGGCCCCCCACGAGACGGTCAAGGAGACACACGACTACCTCGCGGACCTGGAATCGCAGTGGGACGAGGGGACCCGGGCGGAGTACCTGCTCCGCCCGAAGCCGGGCCACCCGGGCGCCGGCGAGATCGTCGGCGCCGGCGGCCTGATCGTCGACTGGGAGAAACGCACGGGTAAGCCCGCAATCTGGCTCCGCAAGCGGTTCTGGGGCAACGGCTACTCCGGCGAGCGCGCCGAGGCGATGCTCGAACTGGCCTTCGAGCGACTGGCCCTCGAACTGGTCGCGGTGCCGGTCCAGGACGGGAACGAGAACTCGCGGGCGGCCGTCGAGCGGTACGTCGACGCGTACGGAGGGGGATACGACGGGCTCGTCAGGAACTCGGCGGTACGACCGGACGGCGAAGTCGTCGACCACCACCGGTACACGGTCACGCGAGCGCAGTACCGGTCGGCGACGGAGTGACACGGGTCGCGTGGCGACCCCCCGCTACACCCACTCCGCGACGGCGTCGTAGTCGTAGGTCGTCACCTCGAAGCGATGTCCCCAGGGGTCGTCGAAGTACACCGACCACGAGAGGTCGTGGTCGACCACGTCGCCGTGCCCGTCGACGGCGATGTCCTCGCGGCCACTGGCGCGGTCCAGGAACGTTCGGAACCCCTCGGCGTCGACGCCGAAGGCCATGTGCCGGAGTTCGGGGTCGTCCGGGTCGCCTCTGAACAGGGCGAGACTGGTCTCGCCGCCGTTCGAGGAGACGACCAGCGGCCCCACGCCGGTCGCCCAGCTGTCGAACGCCGGGAGCGGTTCCAGGCCGAGGACGTCGTCGTACCACGCCGCGGCGTCGGAGGGGTTCGGAACGGTCAGTGCGACGTGGTCGATGCCGTCGACGCGGAAGTCGTCTGCCATGGTAGCGAAGACGGCCCGGAGGCACAAGAGCGCTCGCTGAACGAGTTTTTGGTCCGGAAACTGATGGCTACCGGTCACGCCGGAACTCGCCGAGTGAACCGGGGGGACGGTCCGGTTCCGCGCGGAGAATCGTCCCGTTCCCGGCAGCGAAGTTCCGTTAGAGTGAAACCCGCGGCGGCCGAACTCGTGGGCATGAGTGCCGACGGGAAACAGCGATCGATTCGGTGTCTCGTGGCGAAGGTCGGCCTGGACGGTCACGACCGTGGAGCCCACGTCATCGCGCGGGCGTTCCGGGACGCCGGGTTCGAGGTCATCTACTCCGGTCTCCACAAGGCGCCCGACGAGATCGTACAGGCCGCAGTCCAGGAAGACGTCGACGTGCTGGGTATCTCCATTCTCTCCGGGGCCCACAACACCCTCGTCCCCAAGATAATCGACGGCCTGAAGGAGTACGACGCGTTCGAGGACACGCTGATCCTCGTCGGCGGCGTGATCCCGGACGACGACAAGACGAAACTCAAAGCGCAGGGTGTCGCCGAGGTGTTCGGTCCCGGGACCGAACTCGAGACGACGATCGAGTTCGTCCGCGAGAACGTCCCGGATCGCCGATGAACGCCGCCGAGAAGTCGCTCGTCGAGGAACTCCTCGACGGCAAACACCGGGCCCTGGCACGGGTCATCTCGAAGATCGAGAACCGTGAACCGGGGTACAGAGAGATCGTCTCCGAGCTGTACGCCCACACGGGCCACGCCGAGGTCGTCGGCATCACTGGCAGTCCGGGCGCCGGCAAGTCGACCCTGGTCGACAAACTCGCGAAGACCTACCGCGACCGCGGCGAGACCGTCGGCGTCGTCGCCGTCGACCCGTCGTCACCGTTCACTGGCGGCGCCGTCCTGGGCGACCGGATCCGGATGGCATCGAACGTCGGCGACATGGACGTGTTCTTCCGGTCGATGTCCGCCCGGGGCAACCTCGGCGGCCTCTCGACGGCGACGGCCGACGCGGTGAAAGCGCTGGACGCCTTCGGGAAAGACAAGATTCTCGTCGAGACCGTCGGCGCCGGCCAGAACGAGATCGAGATCGTTCGCACGGCCGACACCGTCTGCGTCCTGGTGCCACCGTCCAGCGGCGACGCGGTCCAGATGCTGAAAGCCGGTATCCTCGAGATCGGCGACATCTTCGTCGTCAACAAGGCCGACCTCGACGGCGCCGACCGCACGGTCCAGGAGTTGCGGGAGATGATCGAGATGAGTGGCGGGGAGATGGTCGTCGGTGGCGGCCACCACGGCTTCTCCGAGATGTCGGTCGACCTGGACGAGGCGTACGACTGGAAACCCTCGGTCGTCGAGACCGTCGCCACCGACGGCGACGGCGTGGACGACCTCATCGACGCCCTGGCCGAGCACCGGGAGTACATGATCGAGTCGGGCGAACGCGAGCGCAAGGCACGCACGCGCGTCGCCGCCGAGATTCGCACGCTCCTGCGCGACGACGCCGCCGGCATCGTCGAGGGCGACCTGGAGCGTCGCGGGGGCATCGACGAGTTCGTCGACCGGGTCCTCGCGGGCGAGACGGACCCGTACACCATCGCAAACGACCTCGTGCGGCCGTTGCGGGACTGCGTCGACGAGCGTCGCGGGGAGTAGTCCGGCCGTCGACGACCGTCAGGGACTCCACTCGTGGTCCGCATCGCCGAGCGCCCACCACCGACGCCCCGCCCTCTCTTTATAAGGTATTTGATGAGTTACGGAACACGTAAGTACTACCCCCTTTGATAGAGAATTTGTAGCATGGAACCGAGCCTGCCGTCTGTTACTTCGGCGCTGACGTCCGGGGTCGCACACGCGGGTGGCCGAACGCCAGCGGAGGCGTTCCAGGAGATTTACACCGTGTTCCTGGTACTGGGGACGACCATCGGCGTCCTGGTGATCCTGTACTTGCTGTACAACACGTCGTCGTACGAACTGTTCGGTGATGGCTCCGAGAAGGGAGACGACCGCCCCGCTGCGGGTGCACTCCCGAGCGATCCGGGCGGCCCCCGGAAGCTGTGGCTGTCGTTCTTCCTGAGTGCCATCGTGGTCATCTCCCTGATCGTCTGGACGTACGGCTTCTTCACCGAAATCGAGGCCGGCCCCGAGGCGACCGGCCAGAACGTCGACGAAGCGCCGGCGTACGCCGAGGGCCAGACCGAGACCCTCACGGTGAAAGTCGTCGGCTTCCAGTGGGGCTGGCGGTTCGTCTACCCCAACGGGAACGTATCTGACACGTTGTACGTACCGAAAGACACCGCGATACGACTCCAGGTGACCTCCGACGACGTCTTCCACAACTTCGGCATCTCGGCGTACAACATGAAGACCGACGCGATTCCCGGTCAGACGACCGAGATGTGGTTCGTCCCCGAGGAGACCCGCACCGCGACGGCCCGGTGTTACGAACTGTGTGGGGCCGGGCACTCCGACATGACCGCCCAGGTGGTCGTCGTGGAACAGTCCGAGTTCGACTCGTGGTACGCCAACCGGACTCCCGCCGAGGGAGGTGACGACGCGTGACCGAAACTGCCCACGACGACGACGGCGGGCACGGCCTCCCGCCGGCGACGACGGTCAGACGCTGGCTGGTGACGACCAACCACAAGGACGTCGGCATCCTCTACATCGTCACCTCGCTCTTTTTCTTCTGTTTCGGCGGGATTCTCGCGCTCCTGTTCCGGATGGAACTGTGGTTCCCCGGCGACGGCCCGCTCAGCGCGTTCGCGTACAACCAGGCCGTCACCGGACACGGACTGTTGATGGTCTTCTTTTTCATCTCGCCGTTCGCCTTCGGCTTCGCGAACTACGTCGTCCCGCTCCAGATCGGTGCCGAGGACCTGGCGTTCCCCCGACTGAACGCCCTGAGTTACTGGCTGTACCTGTTCTCGGGGCTCCTGTTCGGCGTCTCCTTCTTCCAGGGGGGGAGCATGTCCGCCGGGTGGACGATGTACGCGCCGATCAACGCCTTCACGCCCGAACCCGGGGCGACGACGGTGGTCCTGGCACTGATCATGTTCGTCGTATCGGTGACCGTCTCGTCGG
>CAZIVN010000026.1:0-8239 GCA_964542685.1 uncultured Halobacteriales archaeon | reverse complement strand
CGACGTTCCACCACTCGCGAGCGCCCGGCATGCGCATCCGAGACATGCCCATCTTCAGCTGGTCCATCCTGCTGACGGTGTGGATGATGCTGTTCGCCTTCGCCGCACTGCTGGCGGCGATGATGATCCTCGCGTCGGACCGCATCCTGGGGACGACCTACTTCACGTTCGAGGCGAGCGGCAGTGGGTCCCTGCTGTGGGCACACCTGTTCTGGTTCTTCGGCCATCCCGAAGTGTACATCGTGTTCTTCCCCGCGCTGGGGATCATGGCCGAGGCGTTCCAGACGTTCTCGGGGCACCGACTGGTCGGTCGGCGCCTGTTCATCGGTGCGATGATCCTGGTGGCCCTGCAGAGCTTCGTCGTCTGGATGCACCACATGTTCCTGACGGGGATCAACATCGAGATTCAGACGCTGTTCATGGCGACGACCATCGGGATATCACTCCCCTTCGACCTGATGACGTTCGCGCTGATCTACACGCTCGCGAAGGGGAAGGTACGCTACACGACGCCACTGCTGTTCTCTCTGGGCGCGTTGATCCTGTTCATCGTCGGTGGCATCACCGGCGTGTTCCTCGGTGCGATTCCGCTGGACTACGAGTTCCGGGGCACGTACTGGGTGGTCGCTCACTTCCACTACGTGATGGTCAGCGGCGTGACGGCCCTGTTCGGCGGGCTCTACTACTGGTACCCGAAGATCACGGGCAAGATGTACGACGAGTTCCTCGGGAAGGTCCACTTCGCGATGTACTTCGTGGGGTTCAACCTGCTGTACTTCCCGATGTTCGGCGCCTGGCCGACGCCGCGCCGGGTGCTGACGTACAACCCGGCGTTCGTGGACATGCACCGCGTGGCGACCGTCGGCGGGTTCATCCTGGGGGCGTCGTTCCTCGTGATGTTCTACAACATGTTCGTCAGTTTGCGGAGCGAACCCATCGAGGAGGACAACCCGTGGGAGGCCTGGAACCTGGAGTGGACGGTGTCCTCGCCGCCGCCCCTGGAGAACTTCCCGGGCACGCCGCGGTTCGTCGACGGCGCCGTCGACTACGGACTGCCCGCGGCCGACGGGAGCGACGAGCTCGCGGACGGCGGGACGGTCGTGCCGACCGGCGAGGACGTCCACGCCGACCACGCGAGCATCTGGCCGTTCGCGCTGAGCGTCGCGATGTTCGTGGCCTTCTTCGGCCTGTCCGAGGCGGCGTCCAGTAACGTCTACCTCGGAATCTTCGGCGCCGGACTGCTGTTGACCGCCTGGGCGCTGATCCGGTGGGGCCTGGAGGAGTTCCACGCGCCGCCGGCGGCCCTCGCGGAACGCTGGCCGTTCGAGGGCGTCGAGAAGACGAAACTCGGCGTCTGGATCTTCCTGGCGTCGGACGTGGTGCTGTTCGGCGCGTTCATCGGGTCGTACGTGTTCAGCAGGGTCGCCCACGGCTGGACCGCCTGGCACGTCGTCCCCCACGACCCCCTGCCGGGACTGATCAACACGTACCTGCTGTTGACCAGCAGTTTCACCGTGGTGCTCGCACTGGTCGCCTGTGAACGCGAGTCGACCCGTGGCCTCGTCGCGAGTCTCGTCGTGACGTTCCTCCTCGGGGTCGCGTTCCTGGTGAACAAGGCAATCGAGTGGCAGGAACTGTTCGCGGAGGGCGAGACGCTGTCCTCCAGCATCGAGACGTCCACGTTCTACCTCACGACGGGCCTGCACGCGGCCCACGTCATCGCGGGCCTGCTGATCACCCTGTACCTCATCGCCAGGGCCGCAAGAGGGGCGTACCTCGACGACGACAGGCCAGTGGAGTACTTCGGTCTCTACTGGCACTTCGTGGACATCGTCTGGCTGTTCCTGTTCCCGCTGTTCTACATCACGTGATCACGATGGCATCCACGAAACTCTACACCGCGATTTACGTCGTGTTGTTCGTCATGGCCACGGTGCAGGTGGTCATCGAGATGGCCGGCTTCCTCGAGTCGGCGTACTGGATCGCCTTCGGGGGGATCATGGTGTTGTCGCTGGTCAAGGCCGTCGTGGTGGCCGAGTACTACCAGCACCTCAAGTACGAACCACGGTCGATCACGGTGTTGATTCTCGCCGGGTTGCTCGTGGCACTCGCACTCGCGATGGCGGCGTCGTTCTCGATTCAGTGACGACCGGGGACCGAGAGCCGTCCCCGGATCGCCGGCCACCAGTACAGCGATGCGACCGCGAGCAGGAACACCGCGGTGGCGACGTCGACGGACACCGCCGCGAGCCCGGACGGTGTCGTGCCCGTGCCGACCACGCCGGCCCCGAGTGACGAGAGGATCGGGAACGCACAGCCCAGACACGAGACGAGTCCGAGGGCGCCCGGCGCGACGGCGCCGACGGCCTCGGCCGCCCGGGCGTACACGAGGTAGGTGAGGGCGACGTAGCCCACGGCACGGTAGGGGACGAACACGACGTGGAACGTCTCGGCGACGACCGTGATCCGGGGTCCCCACCCCGGCGACGCCATGCCGACGGTCACGCCGGACGGGAGCGGTGGACCGCCCGGCCCGTACAGGCTGACCATGCCCGAGAGGACGAGCAGCGTCGAGACGTAGGCGACGGCGACGGAGAGCGACAGGAGCCACCCCCGCCGAGTGACGGTCGGGAGGTCGGTCCGCACCACGGCCCAGATCCCGACCGTGATCCAGACCAGGGGGTACAGCGTGTACCTGACCGACGTCACCCGCGAGTCGGCGGCGAGGAAGTAGGCTGCGACGAGGACGGCTTCGAGGCCGACCACGACGCCGAGAAGCAGCCACTCCCCTCGAGAGACGCCGGCGGCGACTCGCTCTCGCACGGAGACTCCGGCCATCGGGTCAGGGCGACTCGAGGAACAGTTTCACCGCGATGCCCAGTACCATGGCACCACCCAGCGCCCACGACCCGACCATCACGGCCACGGCCCGGCCGTAGCCACGGTTCTTGATGGAGGCGTAGGTCCCGAGGAACAGCAACGCGGCGACGAGAACGCCGAACGTCGCACCGACGAGGACGCTCGGGACGCCACCGACGGCCGCACTCCCGCCCACGAACGAGACGGCGGCGAGTCCGGCCACGGCCGCGCTGCCGACGAACCCCAGGGTCCACGCGAGAGGGCTGTAGAGAACGTCCTCTACCCACGCGAGCGAGTACTCGTCGTCGTCCTCGCTCGACGCCGGGGTCTGGCGCCAGTCCCTGGCAGTCAGGAGGTAGCCGACGACTCCCACCACCAGCGCGCCGGTCGCTGCCGTGATCGCGAGTTGCTCGATCCCCGCCATGACAACACCTTGCTGACTGTTAGCGCACCACTGGGTATTAAGACTGCCGGACGGGAGCCAGTGGGAACCTGCGGTCGACCGACAGTATAAGACGGGGGAGAGCGAACTATCGGGTATGAACCTCACGAAGGCCCTCGGAACCGCAGGACTCGCAGTGGGCGGCCTCGGCCTCGCGGCGGTCGTCAACGACCGCCTGCGCCGGAGTTCGGAACTCGACCAGCCGTTGCCGGGCGAGGACAGGGTGTACCGGTGGCGAGGTGTGGACGTCGCCTACGTCGAGTACGGCGACCCGGCCGACGAGGACATGCTCCTGTTGCACGGGATGAACGCCGCCGGGACCTCGATGGAGTTCGCCGAACTCTGGTCGACCCTGGCCGAGGACTACCACGTCGTCGCGCCGGACTTCCCGGGCTTCGGCCGGTCGGATCGACCGCCACTCGTCTACTCGGCCTCGCTGTACGAGGCGTTCGTCACCGACTTCGCCCGGGACGTCACCGACGAGCCGATCTGCGTCGCCTCCTCGCTGTCGAGTGCCTACGCCGTGTCGGCGGCGGACGTCGCCGACGTCTCCGAGTTCGTGCTGATCTGTCCGACCGCCTCGACGATGCCCGGCGACCGGAACCTCTGGGTGCGCACGCTCCTCCGGTCGCCGGTCCTCGGGACCGCGGCGTTCAACCTCATCGGCAGCAGAAAGTCCATCGACTACTTCGGCGCCGACCACGGGTTCTACGACATCGAGAACAAGCCCGACGGGCTCACTGAGTACCAGTACCGGAGTGCCCACCGCCCCGGTGCCCGCTTCGCCCCCGCGTCGTTCGTCTCCGGGTACCTCGACCCGGAGATGGACCTCGCGACGGCCATCGACGACCTGGACGTCCCGGTGACGCTCGTGTGGGGCCGCGAGACGGAACTGACGCCGCTGCGGGAGGGACGGGACCTCGCCGAGGCGACGGGCGCCACGCTGGCCGTGGTCGACTACGCGAAGCTCCAGCCACACGTCGAACACCCCGACGAGTTCCTGGAGGCGCTCGAACTCGGCCGCCAAGAAGCCGTGACGGCGACGAACTGATCAGCGGGGTCGGAAGACGACGACGGGGTCGCCGGTCGTCGACCGGTCCTCGACGGTCGCCTCGACCGTGAGTCCGGCCTCGACGTCGTCGGCGTCGACGCCCCGCAACAGTCCGGTCAGCCGGACCGGACCGAACGACGCGATGGCCGTGACGTACGGCGCGTCGTCCTCGAACTGTGGGGTCGCGACCGTCGTCAGCGTCCACGTCTCGACCTCGGCGGCCGGTGCCAGTGGCGCTTCGTCCAGGTCGGCGTCGCCACAGGTCGGACAGACCGTCCGGGGGGGCAGCGAACCGTGCCCGCTCGCACACTCCAGGTAGTAGCCCTCGCCCTCGGCCAGTGCCTCGATCAGGTCGTCGTAGCCCGCGTCACGGACGTCGTCGCTCATCGCACCACCTCCATGACGTGGACGACGGCGCTCGCGACGGTCCCACCCGCGTTGTGCGTGACGCCCACCTCGGCGTCGGGGACGGCGTCGCTGTTGCGGTGGTCGCCCCGGAGCAGTCGCGTCATCTCGCCGAGCTGTGCGGCGCCGGTGGCGCCGACCGGGTGTCCCTTCGCCTTGAGACCGCCCGAGAGGTTCACCGGCAGGTCGCCGTCGGCGGTCGTCTCGCCCCGGCGGGCTGCGCCGAGTCCCTCGCCGGGGTCGTAGAACCCCAGCGACTCGATTGCGAGCACCTCGGCGATGGTGAAACAGTCGTGGACCTCCGCGACGTCGACCGCGTCGGCGTCGACGCCGGCGTCGTCGTAGGCGGCCGCGGCGGCCTCGTCGGCGGCGGGCGTCCGCGCGAGGTCGTCCCGGTCGTGCAGGGCCATCTCGTCGCCGCCCTGGCCGGACCCGGTGATGGCCACCCCGGCGTCCAGGCCGTTGGCCTCGGCGTAGGACTCGCTGACCAGGACCAGCGCGGCGGCGCCGTCCGTGATCGGACAGGCGTCGTACAGTCCCAGCGGCGAGGACACCGTCGGCGCGTCGCGGTACTCCTCCATCGTAATCTCGCGCTGGTACTGGGCCTTCTGGTTGTCCACCGCGTTCGCGTGGTTCTTCATCGCGACGTGGCCGAGTGCGTCCCCGTCGCCGCCGTACTCCTGGAGGTACGCCCGCGCCATCAGGGCGTACGCGCCGGGGAAGGTCACCCCGGCCCGGACCTCCCAGAGGTCGTCGGCGGCGATGGCCAGTGCCTCCGTCGCGCCGGCGGTCCCGAGGTTGTTCATCCGTTCGGCGCCGCCGACGAGAATCACGTCGGCCTGCCCGGCCCGGAGTGCCGTGACGGCGTTGCGCACCGCCGCGCCGCTCGAGGCACACGCCGTCTCGAACCGCGTCGCGGGGGCGTCGATTCCGGCCGCCTCCGCCATGAGCGGCCCCTGGTGGCCCTGGTGTTCCGCGAGTTCGCCCATGAAGTTGCCGTAGTACAGCGCGTCGACGTCCGCCCGGTCGACGTCGGCGTCCGCGACCGCCTCGGCCGCCGCGGTCCCGAACAGGTCTCGGCCCGTCCTGTCGGGGTACTGGCCGAACGCCGTCTGTCCGACTCCGGCCACTCGTACCTGTGACATACCCCCCGGTAGCGCGTGTGTGGTTTAATACCTCTTGGTTAACGACTGAACCCGGGCGCCGTGGGTGTTCCTCCGTCGGCGGATTCGGTCCGGGTCGACAGTATCTTGCACGTCCGTCTCGTACGAAGGGATCGATGTCGCGACTCCGGCGCGTCGGCGGGTGGGTCAGGGACCACTGGCGCGGGATCGCCGCCGTCCTCGTCGCCGTCGTCCTCGTCGCCGCCGGGGGGTTCGTCTGGTACTTCTCGACCCCACACCACGCGAACCCGGCGCAACTGGAGCGTGCGACCGACCGCGAGGACGTCTCCGTCTCCCGGGCCCACGGCGGGTACGTGATCGAACCGGCCGAGCGACCCGAGGACGAGCCCCGGGTGGGATTGATCTTCTATCCCGGCGGGCGCGTGCACCCGGACGCGTACGTCCCCAGTCTCGCACCGATCGCCGCCGGGACGAACCTCACCGTGATCGTCCCGAAGGTTCGGCTGAACCTCGCCGTCCTCGACCGGAACCGTGCGGCCGAGATCATGGACGCACACCCGGAGATCGACCGGTGGTACGTCGGCGGGCACTCGCTGGGCGGGTCGATGGCCTGCCGGTTCGCGAAGGGGAACACGGACCGCGTCGCGGGTGTCGTCCTGTTCGCGAGTTACTGCGACCGGGACGTCTCCGACACCGACCTCGAGGTCCTCAGCGTCACCGGCGCCGCGGACGCCGTTCTCGACCGGACCAGCTACGAGGACGCACGCTCGAACCTCCCAGACGACGCGGTCACGGCGGATCTGCGGGGCGTCAACCACTCGCAGTTCGGGGCCTACGTCGGCCAGCGTGGCGGGAAGCCGTCCGGGACGACGTTCGAGACGGCCCACGACCGTCTCGCGAGCGTGGTGGTTCCGTGGTTTTCGAACCGGTCGGCCGCGGTGCGTGCGGCTCCGGCCTCCGCCCGGCTCCGGGCGATCTCCACCGCCGAGCGACGAGGCCCTGAGACGCCTCCGGCCGGGGCAGTTCGTCCCGTTTCGGAGGGTTTCTAACGGTCCGGTCCGAACGGGACGACATGAGTGATACGCCCGGCGTGGACGAGGGGTACCGGCGGTCGAGTCCCTGGCCGATATTCGTCGCCTTCGGCCTGGCGATCTCGGAGGTCGGCGTGTTCGTGCCGCTGTTCCCGGTCGCCGTCGGTGGACTCCTGCTGTTCTCCGGGTCGCTTGCGGGCATCCTGCGGGAGGCCGGCTACGTCGAGGACGTCTGGACTGCGTTCGGCGCACTCGGCGCGGTGCTCGCCGTCCTCGGCGTCGGACTGTACGCCGTGACCGGCGCACCGGTGACGGTCGACGGAGTCTCCTTCGCACTTGAGGCCGGTGCCCAGGGAGCAGTCTCGGTCGCCTACCGCGCCCTCGCTATCATCACCGCGGGCCTGTTCGCGGCGGCCGGCGCCGCAGTCGGGCGTCTGTTCGCCATCGACGACCCGGCAGTCGGGCAGTGAGTGCCGGGCCAAACCGACAACCTATTTGACCGTCGGCCGAAACCCTCGCTTACGATGGCATCGACCGTGTTCGACCGGGAAACGCTGCTCGATCTGCTGGTCAACGTGATCCCGCTCGTGATCCTGGCCTTCTTCATCGCGCTGTTCGTCCTCGACAATCCGTTCGGCGGGAACCCGATCTACACGTACCTGCAGTTCGGAATCGTCGTGGTGACGTTCGGCCTCCTGCTGGTGTTGACGTACTTCTCCGGGCGTGCGATCGCGACCGACGAGGAGCGGACCGAGGGCACCATCTGGGGCGAACTCCCCCCGGGCGGCGTTCCCACCGAAACCGAGGCCGCAGAGGAGGGCCTCCCGAGTGCGGACGAGGAGGCGGACCCGTCGGCCGACGCCGCGTCGTCCGAGGACGAAGCGGACGCGACGGACGACCCGGACGACTCCGACCCGGACGAGACAGACGTCCCAGAGGCGACCTGAGCGCCCGTCTCGCGGCGCCGGGCGACCGAACGTACAGTCAGCCCCGGCAGGGTAGCCTCCGCTCTCCGAACTCCCAGCAGCCCGTGTCAGACACTGGCACGCGCCAGAACCGGGCGACTGACCTGACCCGAACCATTCTTTACCCTCCGTTCCTGAGAGTCGCGCATGGCAATCGGGGATCAGATCGTACTCACCCTCCTCATGGGCGTGTTCCTGCTCGGGGTGGCCGCGTGGCTGTCCCGGGTCGGTGCGATTCGTTCGTCGCCCATCGCGAGCGGCGCGACGGGCCTCGGCGAGGAGACTGGGTACGGACACGAAGAGAAGCCGGGTGGCATCATCCGGTGGTTGACGACGGTCGATCACAAGGACATCGGCATCCT
>CAZIVN010000025.1:0-16379 GCA_964542685.1 uncultured Halobacteriales archaeon | reverse complement strand
GGGACGTCCGCAGCGGACATCGTCTGGCGGGCCTTGGTCTTCTCGCCGAGTTGCTCCATCGAATCGCCACTCGGTCCGACCCAGGTCACGCCCTCCGTCTCCTCGACTTTCCTCGCGAAGGTGGCGTTCTCCGCCAGGAACCCGTAGCCGGGGTGGATCGCGTCGGCGTCTGCCTTCTTCGCGGCCTCGATGACGGCCTCGTGGTCGAGGTACGAGTCGGCCGCCCGTGCCGGCCCGACGTTGTAGGCCTCGTCGGCGTACCTGACGTGGCCGCCGTTCTTGTCGGCCTCGCTGTAGACCGCCACCGTCTCGACGCCCAGGTCCTCACACGCTCGCATCACCCTTACTGCAATCTCCCCGCGGTTCGCGACCAGCACCTTGTCGAACATTCTTGCGGGTACATCGGAGATGGGGTACCTTACTTTGTCGATTCGGGCCGTCAACGAGCAGTAGCAGTACCGTTGACGAAGCGGAGGGGTCGACACACCACCTGCAACATGCGACCCCAACCGAAGTCATTTGTTCCGTGAGTCTCCTCTGGATAGACAATGACCGTTCGCGTCGGCGTTCTCGGTGCCACCGGTGCCGTAGGCCAGCGACTCGTACAGTTGCTCGACCCACATCCCGAGTTCGACCTCGTCGCTCTGACGGCGAGTACGGACAGCGCGGGCAAGCAGTACCGCGAGGCCGCGAAGTGGCGACTGGACGTCCCGATTCCGGACGACGTCGCCGGCCTCGAAGTGACCGAGACGGCGCCGGCGGCGATCCCGGACGACGTCGACCTCCTGTTCTCGTCGCTGCCCTCGGGCGTCGCCGCCGAGGTCGAACCGGACCTCTGTGCGGCGGGCTACGTCGTCTCGTCGAACTCCTCGAACGCGCGCCTGGCCGACGACGTCCCACTCACGATTCCCGAGGTCAACCCCGGACACCTCGACCTGATCGAGGTCCAGCGTGACGAACGTGGGTGGGACGGCGCACTCGTGAAGAACCCGAACTGTTCGACCATCACGTTCGTCCCCACCGTCGCGGCCCTCGCGGACTACGGGCTCGACCGGGTGCGGGTCGCGACGCTCCAGGCGGTGTCCGGCGCGGGCTACTCCGGCGTGACCTCGATGGAGATCCTCGACAACGTCCTCCCGCACATCGGCGGCGAGGAGAGGAAGATGGAGATGGAGAGTCGAAAACTGCTCGGCGAGTTCGACGGCGCGACCGTCGACCGACACGACGTCTCGGTGTCGGCGTCGTGCAACCGCGTGCCGACGCTCGACGGCCACCTCGAGAACGTCTGGGTCGAGACGGCCGACCGGGTCGCCCCGGACGACGCCGAGGCGGCACTGCGGGAGACGCCCCCGGCGCCGCTGCCCAGTTCACCGGAGCAGTTCGTCACCGTGTTCGACGACCCGAACCGTCCGCAGCCACGACTGGACAGACACGTCGGGGAGGGGATGGGCATCGCCGTCGGGCCGGTCCAGGCGACCGACGACGGCATCCAGTACGACTGTCTGGCCCACAACACGCTGCGTGGCGCCGCCGGCGCGAGCGTCCTCAACGGCGAGTTGCTGCGCCGCGACGGGTGGGTGTAGCGGCGAGCAGATTTATATCAGACGAGACGAACCTCTACCTCATGGCCGGGGGTGAACGCTGGTCGCGAGGCGCCGACGACTCCCGGACGATTCGCGTCCTCCTCCACGCCGCACTCGGCGTCCCCCTCGGGCTCGCGATCCTCTTGATCGCCCGTGCGGTCGCCCCGACGGCGACCAATCCGAACGCACCGGAGGTCGTCGCCGGCGTCGTCCTCGTCTTCACCGCCGCGGCCGTCGCCACGAGACGCGGGGCGCTGTCACTCGACGAGACGCGACTGGCCGAGCGCGTCGGGCGCGACGAACAGGCGGTCGTCGCCAGCGTGCGACCCGTCGGAGTCCTCGCGGCGGGACTGGTCGGTGCGGTCCTCCTTGGCGCCGCCGCCAGGGCCGGGATGGGGTGGCTGCTCGGAGGGGCCCTCGTCGGCCACCTGGCCCCGGCGGTGGCGGTCGGGCTCTTGCGGACGAACGGTGAGATCGACCCCGAGGACCGCCGGCTCCGGTACGGCGACGACGAGATTCCGCTCCGGGCGCTGTCGTCGCTCCGGGCGCGAGTGGTCGGCGACACCGCCTTCCTCTGGTGTACGTTCGTCCGGGGGTCGGGCCGAACGCCCGGGCTCGTCGTCCTCCCTGCGTCAGTGTTCCGAACGCACCGCAAAACGTTCGACGAGGGCATCGCCGCCAGCGACGGCGTGTTCGACGACCCGGATCGGCCCCTGCGACTCGTCGCGTACGGCTTCGGCGCCGGGATGCTGTGTCTGGGGGTGGTTTCGACCGGCGTGTTGTACGCCGGCGGGGTCCCGGTGCTCCCCGGCCTCTTCGTCGGCGGGTCGCTCGCGTTGCTCGGTGCCTTCTTCGTCGTCCTCGGACGGTACGAGACGTGAGGCGGGACAGTCCCGGGGTCCCCGACAAGGAGCCAGCCCTTCCGGGGCCGACGGACGTTTTTCCGTGCCACTCGTTCGACCGACGATGAGCGACGGGACGCGACAGCAGTGCATCATCGCCGTGGCCGCGGGACTGCGGTTCGCCGCCGGCATCCTCATGGGCACGGCGATGGCCGTCTACGTCGGCGAGGTCGGATCGGAGTTCGCCGTCAGTGCGGTGCTGACGGCCTACTTCCTCGGGATGACGCTGTTCGCACCGCTGTGGGGTGCGGTTGCCGACGTGACGGGACGGCGCCGCGCGGTGGTCGTCGCCACCGGGCTGCTCGCGACGGTGGCCGTGTTGCCGCTGGTCGTCGTCGGGAAGGCCGGCCCTGACCTCGTCGTTCCCCTCGTCGGCGTCACCGTCGACGGCGTCTGGGTGCCGGTGGGACTGCGGGCGCTGTACGCCGCCTTCGCCGTCGGGTTCGCCCCGGTGATGCTCGCGGTGGTCAGCGAGCGCGGCGGTGCGGAGGAGCGCGGTCGGTCGCTGGGCTTTTTCAACAGCGCTCGCGCCGTCGGCTTCTCGGGTGGCCAGCTCGCGGTGGGTGCGCTGCTCGGCTGGCTGCTCGCTCCTCAGCTGTACCTCCTCATCGCCGCCGTGAGCCTCGTCGCGACGGCGTTCGCGGCCATGGTCGTCGACCCGACGCCGACGACGACGGGGTCGTTCTCCGGCCGTGAGGTGGCCGGCGAGGTCAAGCGCCGACTCCTGCCGGCGAGCGAGGACCGGGCACACCTCCGGACGAGCGGCCTCAGGTGGTTGTACGTGGCGCTGGCGCTCCGGAACATGACCGTCCTCGGCGTGATGAGCCTGATGCCGGTGTACCTGACCGGACCAGTCGGCGTCTCCGCGTTTCTGATGGGTGCGGTCCTGGCGATCAACCCGGCGGGTCAGGCGGTGTTCATGCTCCTGTTCGGTCGCGTCGCAGACGCGGCCGGTCGGAAACCGCTCGTCGTCGGCGGCATGGCCGGCTCGGGCCTGTTCGGGATTCTCGCCGGCCTGGCGACGGTACCCGCCGTGGCGTCGGTTCGGATTCTCGTCGCGGTCGTCGCGTTCGTGACCATCGCGGCGTCGTTCTCGGCGATGACGACCGGCGCGCTGGCGTTCATCGGCGACGTCGCACCGGCCGACAGGGAGTCGGAACTGATGGGGCTGCGTTCGACGGCGAAAGGCGTCGGCGGCGTCCTCGGGCCGCCGCTCCTGGGCGGCGTCGCAACCGTCGCGAGCATGCAGACGGCGTTCCTCGGCGGGAGCGTCCTCGCCCTCGCCGCCGCGGTACTGGCTTGGGTGGCGCTCACGGAGACGCGACCGGCCGGCGACGCCGCGGCCGGCGTCGTCTCCGACGGCTGACTCCCGGACCCGGACCCGGACACCGGTCGCGCCGACCGGTCACTGCCCCTGGAAGTCAGCCGGTTCGTCCCCGAAGAACGCGTCGTACCCCCGCGACCAGTCGTCCGTCCCCGTCAGGCGGGCGATGGTCGCGGTCTCCTCACCGAGCTGGTCCTCCAGGCTCCGCCGGTAGCTCGCTTCGAGCAGTCCCTTGGTCTCTGCGTAGGCCCGGGTGGGTCCGTCCGCGAGACGCGTCGCTTCCTCGGCCAGTCTGTCCTCTACGTCCCCGTCAGGGATCGTCTCGGTCGCCAGGCCCAGCGAAACCGCTTCGTCGGCGTCGATCGGTTCGTCGCGCAACAGGATCTCGCGGGCAGTCCGTCGCCCCACGGTTCGGGGCAGGAAGTACGTCGACCCCCCGTCGGCCGACAGGCCGATCCGGGGGTAGGCGAACTCCAGCCTGGCGCTCTCCCCGATCAGGACGAGATCACACGACAGCGCCAGGCCGAACCCGCCGCCCGCGGCGACCCCCGAGACGGCCGCCACCGTCGGCTTCGAAGCGGTAGCGAGGTGCCTGACGGCGGTGTGGAGCCGTGACGCGATGGCCTCCAGTCTCGCGGCGTCGCTCTCGTCGCCCGACAGCACCGAGAGGTCAGCACCGGTGCAAAACGCCGACTCGTGGCCGGTCAGCGCGATGGCGCGAGTCTCGTCGTCCTCGACGAACTCCACGACGGCGTCCCGGAGGTCGCTGGCCATCGGTTCGTGGAGGGCGTTTCGCGCGTCGGGCCGGTCCAGGCTGATCCGACCGACGCCGTCGATTCGCTCGACGGCGACGTGTTCGTACTCGACCATGTGTCGCGGTGGTCGCGCCGCCTACAAAAGCGTGGCCGTCCGCGAACTCCCGACCGGCGGTCAGGCGCCGTCGAACCGCGAGTCGGAGACGTTCGTCGTCTCGAGGTTCTCGTAGGTGACCGTCACCGTCTTCTCGCCGTCCGCCGTCGTGAGCGTCACCTCGCGCTGGACCGGGATGAACGACTCCGCGCCGAGCCACACCGTCATGTCACCGGTCGGCGCGTCGTCGTTGGCCTCCAGTTCGAGCACGTTCGTGGTTCGGTTCTCGTACTCCTCGGCACCGGTGAGCGACGCGTTGTACGACTCGTCGAACGCGGCAGCGAGGACCACGTACCGCGGGAGGTCGCGGTCGAAACAGGACCCCGAGCGCCGTTCGGTGACGGTCCCGTTCCCGTCGTACACCGTGGTCTCATCACCCTTCTGGATGCAGACCACGCCGGAGACGGCACCGGGACGCTCGAACTCGACGCGGTGGGCGTCTTCGCCTGGCTTCGCGTACACCGTCGCCACGTAGGTCGTCGTCTCGCCGTCCTGGGTGACCTCGACGGTCACGTCCGCGGTGTAGTCGGACGCGTTGCGGTACATCGTGTCTGCCTCCTCTGTGATGGCGTCCGTCGCCACGTCCATGACCGCGTCCGTGATGGCACTGCACCCGCTCAACAGCAGTAGCACGGAGAAACCGACCGCGAGGACCGTTCTGGAGGGCACGCGTCGCGTCATGTGCCCCCGGTTCGTGTCGGCTTTTTGTAAGCCTTGTCGGTTCGTCCGATCCGGATGACGCCGGGGCGCTTCGGACCGTTTAAGACCCCGCGCTCATTGCCGTCCAGGTATGGAGCGCGTGGACGTGGCCGTCGTGGGTGGCGGCCCAGCAGGCACCTGTGCCGCCTGGGAAGCCGCCCGCGAGGGCGCCGACGCCGTCGTACTCGAGAAGGGCGTCCCTCGCGACGACAGGTCGGGGCTGGGACCGGACTCGACGGACGCCGCGGGGATGCTGGACTACTGGGTCGACATCATGGACATCGACCCGGACGACCTCCCGGAGGGCGTCGTTTTGCAGGAACTGAACGACGTCGACTTCGTCGGGCCCTCGGAGTCGGTGACGATCGGTACGACCGGTATCGAGTCGTCGTACGAGAACTTCGGGTACACCTTCCAGCGGGCCCGGATGGACGACTGGCTGCGCGACCAGGCCGAGGCGGCAGGAGCGTCCTACCGCGTCGGCGACGGCGTGACGGACGTGGAGACGGACCTGACGGGCGGACACACGCACACCGTCCAGTTGGCAGGTGGCGACGACGTCGAGTGCGAGTACCTGATCCTCGCGGACGGGCCACAGCGGACCGTCACCAACCGCGTCCTCGACCGGTTCCTCCCCCGCGGACAGCAGATCACGGACGTCGTCGGGACGACGCGAGCCAACCACATCGCCTACCAGGAACATCGGAAGCTGCCCGACGAGTTGTTCGACGAGGACACGCTGAAGTTCTGGTGGGGGTGGATGCCGGGCGAGACGGCCTACCCCTGGATCTTCCCGAACGACGACGGCGTGGCGCGGGTCGGTCTCACGATGCCCATCGACCTGGACCTGGAGGCCGTGGACGACCCCGAGTCGTACCGACTGCTCAGGTCGGACGACGAGACGGTCCCACGCGGTGGGGAGTACGTCCGTCGGCTGCTGGAGGAACTGTACGGCGACGAGTACGACGTCGAGGAGGACTTCCCCCTCGTCGAGGACCGGGGCAAGTCCGGCGGGACGGAGACGTACCCCATCTCGTCGACCAGACCGATCGAATCGCCGACCCGGGCCGGCATCGCGGTCGCCGGCGGCGCGATGGGGACGACGTCGGCGTTCCACGAGGGGGGCTACCACGTCGCGGTGCGCTCGGGCAAGATAGCCGGGCGACTGGCCGCCAACGACCGGATGACGGACTACAACGACGCCTGGCAGGACGCCATCGGCGAGGAGTTGCTCCGCAACGTCTGCTTCGCCGACATGGTCGCGGAGTACGACCCCGACGACTGGGACCGTATCTTCGGGACGGTCCAGAGTCTGCTGTCGTCGGATCCGGACTCCCTCGTCGACTGGCATCCCCGGGCCGGCCTCGCGGCGACGCGGCTGTACGCGGCCTACCGGTACCGCAAGTTCCGCTGGCGGGACGGGGGGTACGTGCAGTTGCGCGAGGCCGAGTACACGGTCTGATCGGATCCAAACGCTCAACTCCGCGCGCCCGCTACTGGCGGGTGCGTGCCCCAGTCCCCGCCCGAGCACTCCCGGACGGGAGCGATGACAGCGCGTGGAACCCAGGCACGCGACACGGGTCGCGCAGCGCGCGACCGCGGAGCCGGCACCGCCGGCGAAGCACCGTCTCCGAGGTCAATCGGAGCGCCCGGCACGAGGGTTTCCCGGCCGACCCGGCACGCCGCCTGGAGTGAGGCCGGTCGTTAGTGTTCCGGGCGTACATTCTGAACCGATCGGAGCGACGGCTTGGACCGCAGTTCCTACTCCCGGCACCCGTCACGTGACCGTTCGCGACACGGAATGTCCGTATTACACATCCTCGGCCCGCGCCTGGTCCCCGTCGGGAACGCGCTCCAGAGACCAACAGCGGGCGACGGCACCGGCCGACACGACCGACCGTACACCGAGGTGTCAATAGGAACGTATACTATCTCTCCCCACGTTAGTTCTCGAATGTCCCGAGCGGCAACCGCGTTCAGTTCACGAGTCGTCGACCCGTACATCGGGTTCCTCGATCCGTGGATACAGGTCGTGGTCATACTGACGGTAGCAATCGTTCTCGCCAAACTGACGGAATCCGTCGGATTCCGTGTGCTGAACCACTACACGCGGATGTCGAAGACCGACCTCGACCAGCTGTTCGTCCGACTGGTTCGGGCACCGCTATACGTCTCGATCCTCCTCACCGGCGTGTACCTCAGCGTTGGGGTCCTCGGAGATAGTGTCGCTGGAGAGTACGTGGCAGACGCCGTCCTCACCATGATCATTCTACTGTGGTCACGAGCGTTCGTCAAGTACGGGAACGAGGCCGTCGACGTTCTCCAGAACGAAGACGTCGCTCAGGACATCGCACCGTTCGCCTCGAACGTGGCGTCGGTGTTCATCGTCCTCGGGGCGACGATTCTCATCCTCTTTCTCTGGGAGGTCGACATCACACCGTTCGTTGCCTCGGCCGGTGTGCTCGGTATCGTCGTCGGATTCGCTGCCCGAGAAACGTTGGCGAACTTCGTGGGAGGAGTCTCGCTGTACTTCGACGACACGTACCGTGTCGGAGACGTGATCGTGTTAGAATCCGGTGAACGCGGCACTGTGAGTCACGTCGGCATCCGAAGTACGTCCGTGATTACCCGCGACAACGTCGCCATCACCGTTCCCAACGCGGTGTTGAACAACACGCAGGTCGTGAATCAATCGGCACCCCAACAGAAACAACGAGTCACGATCCCGATCACCGCCGCGTACGATACGGATCTCGACCTGGTGGACGAGATTCTCGGCTCGGTGTGTGACGACGTAGAACAAGTCGTCGAGACGCCAGAACCTCGAATCTATCTGCTGAATTTCGGTGACTCCGCACTGGAATTCGAGCTGAGAGTGTACACGATACACCCGTTTCGGGAAAACCGTGTTCGAAACGAGGTCAACCGGCTGGTCTACGAACGGTTCCAGGACGCGGGAGTGGAGATTCCCTTCCCACACCGAACGGTCAACTACTCCGAACCGCGGGCCGAACCGGACCCCAGACCGCTGCAGTAGTCGGGGACCCGACAGTAATCGGGGAATCGATCACGGACGGGTCGTGGTGTCGCGGTGCGACGGGTTCGTCGCTGGCGAACGTTTACGTCGCCATTGCTCCATGTCGACCCATGGCGACCATCGACGAGGACACGGCCCGAGCGATCGAATCCCTGGTCACGGAGTGGATACACGAGGAGGACGTCCCCGGCGCGAGCGTCGTCCTCGTGGACGCCGACGGCGAACTGTACGCCGAGGGCTTCGGCGCGCGAGACCTGGCGGAGAACGAACCGGCGACGCCGGACACGCTGTACGGGATGGGCTCCATCTCGAAACCGGTGACCGCGACCGCCGTCGCCCAGTTGGCCGAGGCGGGCCACCTCTCGCTCGACGACCCGGTCGACGAGTACGTGGACCACTTCGAGGAGGCACCCGGCGACCCGATCACGATCCGGGAACTGCTGTCCCACACGTCGGGCATGCCCGCGAGCAGTCCCGGCGTGCTCGAACAGTGGCTCGCCGGAGCTCCGGCCGGCGTCGCCGACGAGGCGGACCGACGCCGGTTCGTCCGATCGACGACCGACCGACGGGTCCGCGACGCCGATCGGTTCATGTACTACAACACCGGGTACGACGTCCTCGGCCGCGTCGTCGAGGCTGTCGACGGGCGCTCTTTCGCGACCTACGTCCGCGAGGCGGTGTTCGACCCGCTGGGAATGGACCGGGCGACCTACGAGCGGTCGGCGTTCGAGGCCGAGGACGACCGGATGACCGGGTACAAACCGGGGGACGAGGACGGGCCGCCGGAGCCCGCCGAGTTCCCGTTCGAGGAGTTGATCTACCCCGCCGGCGGCATGGTCGCGTCGCCGCGAGACCTCGCGCGGTTCGTCAGGGCCGGGATGACCGACGGGTCGCTGGACGGCGCCAGACTCTGCTCGCCGAAGTGGCTCGACCGGTGTCAGGACCCGGTGGCCGTCCGTCAACGGTACCTCGACGGCCGTGAGGAGGGGTACGGACTGGGCTGGATGCGCCACCCCCTCGCCGGCGACGAGGCGGTGGGCCACGGCGGCTCGATCCTCGTCTCGACGGCCTACGCCGGCTTCCTGGAGGACGCAGGGATCGGGGTCGTCCTGGCCTGCAACACGACGGCGGATCCCCATCCGATCGAGATCGGACTGGGCTGTCTGGCGCTGGCCGTGGGCGGTGATCCGACCGACGTCCCCGCACTCGCGCTCCGCGAGAAGTGCCGCGCCGTCGCCGGCGAGTACGAGTCGTTCCGCGGCGACCCGTCGGCGACCGTCGAACCGGACGGCGGGACGTTGTCGGTCGAGATCGCGAGTGCGCTCGGCGAACGGGAACTCACGGCGGTGCCCGAGAACCTCGCCGTCGACGACCACTCGTTCTACACGGTGACCGGCGCTGGCGCGCGCGTCCCGCTGGAGTTCGATCTCCCGGGCGACGGCGCTGACCTGTTCTTCCAGCGCCACCGGTTCCAGCGACCCGCTCCCGACGAGTAGGCCCCCGTTCAGTCGACCAGGGCGCCGACCATCGCCGACACCCGGTCGACCTCGTCCCGGTTGACGCCGTGTCCCATTCCCTCGTAGATCCTGACGGTCACGTCCGCGCCCAGGTCCTCCAGCACCTCGGCGGTCGCGTGGACCCGCTCTTCCGGGATGTGGGGGTCGCGGTCCGAGCAGCCGAGGAAGACAGGGGTGTCCTCGAGCGCCCCACCGTAGCGCTCGCGGTCGACCGTCTCCCCGATCAGGCCGCCACTCAGGGCCGCCAGTCCGCCGTACCGCCGCGGGGTGCGAGCCACGTACTCGCTGGCCAGACAGGCACCCTGCGAGAACCCGACGACGGCGACGTCATCGCGGTCGATGCCGGCATCGGTCGCCGTCTCGACGGCGCGGTCGACCGCCGCGAGCCCGGACGTCCGGCCGGGCTCGTTGTCCGCGACGGGCGCCAGGAAGGAGTTCGGGTACCAGGTGTTGCGCGCGGCCTGCGGTGCGAGCAGTGCCACGCCGTCCGGGGCGACCTCGCGGCCGAGGTCGAGGATGCTCCGGGCGGTCGCACCGCGTCCGTGGACGAGTACGACGGCCGCGTGCGCCTCGTCGGGATCGGTGCCGCCGGTGACGAGCGGCTGGTCCTCGTGTGGTCCGGTCACTGGCCTCCCCCCCGGGAGCCGTGACCGACGGAGGCTCGTTCCATATCCACACCAGGGGACGCGCACACTTAGGCTGGCGGACGGGGGCGCTCCTCGCCGGCACTGGGCACTGCCGCCGGCGTGGAGTGCCTGTCCGGACGTTTAGGACCGGGATAGCAACGCATTAGTGCCCGAGTGTCGCTGTCCTGGGCATGGACACGGTCGTCGACTGGCGGGCTGCGTGCAGTTTCGTCGGCTCGGTCTGTCGGTTCCTCGCAGTTCCGCTGACGTTCCCGCTCCTGCTCGCCGTCCGCTACGGCGAGAGCGTGGTCCCGTTTCTCGTCGCCATCACCGTCGTACTCGCGGTCGGGACGGTGTTGCAGTCGCTGGACCCGGACCCGGAACTGGGCCACCGGGAGGGGTTCCTGATGGTCGCGCTGACGTGGCTCGTCGTGCCCGTCCTCGGATCGGTCCCGTACCTCGTCGCGAGCAACGGGCTCCCGTTCGTCTTCGAGCCCACGACGCCGGCATCGGTCCTGGCACGTCCCGAGAACGCACTGTTCGAGTCCATGAGCGGCTTCACGACGACCGGATCGACGGTCCTCGCGGAGATATCGATCGACCGGCACGGCCGGGCGATCCTGATGTGGCGCCAGCTCACGCAGTGGCTCGGCGGCATGGGGATCGTCGTTCTCATGGTCGCCATCCTGCCGGAACTGTCGGTCGGTGGCGCACGGCTGATCCGGGAGGAGGCACCGGGCTTCTCGGTCGACAAACTCACACCGCGCATCCGCGAGACGGCCCGCGCGCTGTGGCTGATCTACGCGGCCTTCACCGTCCTCTGCGTGATCGTGTACTACGGCCTCCACCTCGTCGGGGCCGCCGACGAGATGTCCTTCTACAACGCCGTCGCACACGCCCTGACGACGATGCCCACGGGTGGGTTCTCGCCGGAGGCCCGGTCCATCGAGGCGTTCAGCCCGGCGGTCCAGTGGGCGGTGATGCCGTTCATGATGATCGCCGGGACGAACTTCGCGCTGTTCTGGTACGCCCTGCGGGGAGAGCCGCGTCGACTGCTCCACAACGCCGAGTTCCGAACGTACGTCGGCGCAGTCCTCGCCGTCACCGGGATCGTCGCCGCGTTGCTGTTCACCGGGCAGGGCATCGCCGAGACGCCGGCGAACGTCGGCACGATTCCCGGCAACCTCGAGGACTCGCTGCGCCACGCGACGTTCCAGGCGCTGGCGTTCGTGACCACGACGGGCTACGCGAGCATGGACTTCAACACCTGGAGCGAGTCGGCCCAGCTCGTGTTGCTGTTCTCGATGTTCCTCGGTGGGTCGGCGGGGTCCGCCGCCGGGTCGATCAAGATCGTTCGCTGGCTCGTGATCGGGCGGTCGATCCGCAAGGAACTGTACACCACGGTCCACCCCGACGCGATCAGACCCCTCCGGCTCGCTGGCGAGGTGGTCGACGACGAGACGCTCCGCGGGCTGGTCGTGTTCGTCCTCGTGTTCCTCTGGATCTTCGTCCTCTCGTCGCTGTTGCTGTACGCGGACGCACTGCGGACCGACGCCGTCTCGCTGTCGGCCCTGGAGGCTGTCAGCGTCGCGATGGCGACGCTCGGCAACATCGGGCCGGGGTTCGGACTGGTGGGTCCGATGAACAGTTTCCGCCCGTTCTCGCCGGCGGCGAAGCTGTACATGGTCGTCCTGATGTGGATCGGTCGGCTGGAGATCCTGTCCGTCCTCGTCGTCCTCACCCCGGCGTACTGGCGTCGGTGACGAGCCCCGGCGTCCACGAGGAACCGTTTTACTGTGCGGGGCTCCGAAGGGTGCGTATGGCACGGTGGCTCGCGAGCGGCCTGCGCCGGGACTGCTGTATCGCACTGGCCGGCGCCGACGCTCCGACGGGACAGGAACTGAAGGCGGCCCTGGAGTCGCACTACGGGGATCGGCTCTCGCCGCGACGGTTCAGGGGCGCCGTCGACGAACTCGTCGACCGGGGGTTCGTCGAGGAACGGACCGACGGCCTCCACGACCGGTACGAGTTGACCGACGCCGGCCGGGACGCGCTTACTGCCCACGCGACCTGGCTCCAGACGCGACTGGCGGCGATGGACGAGTCGGAGGAGTCGGCCGACGGCGGGTAAACGCCGACGGTGGAGTCGCCGGTCAGACGTGCTCTCGCACCGCTCGAGTGATCGCTTCGACCTCGTACTCGTCGTTCGCCTTGTCGAACACCACTTCGTCGTCGACGCTGACCCGGAACACGCCGTGGTCACCGGTGACCAGGGCGACGCTGTCGAGTTCCTGCCCGAACGTCTCGAGCAGGTCGTGCTGTACGTCCTCGGCCCGCGGGAGGAACCCGCAGGGCACGCAGTACTCGATTTCGACTGACGGCATACCCGATCGTTCTCCGGCGACCCGTCTAAAGGTGGGGATTGCGGAACACCGGTCAGTCCGCCGCGGAGCCACCGGGGTAGGTCTCCGCGAGGGCGTCGAGGCCGTCGTGCCGTTCGACCGTGTGGGGTGCGGTCAGCGGCGAGACGCTCACGGCGCCGTCGACGAGGGCGCGACGGTCGCTGTCCGGCGGTTCGTCGATGTCGCCCGCGGCCATCCGCTCCCACATCCCGTCCCGGAGGCGGACGCTGTCGCCGTCGTGAATCGCGTCCATGTCGTACTCCGGCGAGGGAGCCGTGATCCGCATCGGCGCCGGGCCGCTCTCCTCGCGGTCGGCCGGTCGCGGCGCGTTGACGTTGAGGTAGTCGGCCCCGTCGAACACCCCGGCGTCGAGGGCGTGGTCCACGAGGTACGTCGTCGCCCGTCTGGCGTCGGCGTAGTCCTCGCGCTCTATGTCCATCTCGTAGAACGTGATGTCCTCTGGCGTCTGGACGTACAGGGAGACGGCGATGGCGGGGACGTCGAAGAAGGCCGCCTCCACGGCCGCGCTGACGGTCCCGGAGCGACCCAGCACGTAGGCGCCGAGGTTCGCACCGCGGTTGCACCCCGAGACGACGAGGTCCGTCTCGGGACACAGGGCCTCCATCCCGGCGACGACGCAGTCCGCCGGCGTCCCGGCGATGGCGTACCCCAGGTCGTGTTCCCGGACGACGACTTCGCTCGACATCGCGCGACCGACCGCGCTCTGGTCGTCGGCCGGTGCGACGACGGTGACCTCGCCCAGGTCCGAGAGCCCGTCGTACAGCACGCGGAGCCCTGGACTGTGGATACCGTCGTCGTTGGTCAACAGTACGTCGAGGTCGCCCATACCCGGACGGGAGGGCGGGGAAGGCAAAAATCCCGTCATTAGCGAACGGGCCCCGGAACTTTAGTCCGAGGACGCCGCGGTGGGGGTATGGCGTACGACGTGGAGCGGTACCTGAGCATCGAGGCCGTTGAGACGCCGTCCTTTACCGTCGAGGGCGACCTGCTGTGTCTCGCGGACACCTCCGGGACGCCCCAGGTCTGGCGCGTGAGCGACGGCAGCGCCTGGCCGGAACGACTCACTCCCTACGAGGAACGCGTGTCGAGGGTCGCCGCCTCACCGACGCGACCGGAGTTCGTGTTCGCGATGGACCGTGGCAGCGACGAGAACGACGCCCTGTACCGGTACGACCTCGGGAGCGGCGAGATAGACGCACTGACCGACGACCCCGAGGCGACCCACGACTGGGGCGCCTGGGGGCCGGACGGCGAGCGCATCGCCTACGCCGCCAACAGCCGCGACGCAGGGCGGTTCGACGTCTACGTCGACGACAGGACCGGGGCAGACCGCGAACTCGTCCTGGAGGGCAACGGCGGCTTCCTCTCGGTGGCCGCCTGGGGGCCGGACGGCAACCGTCTCGCACTGCTCGAACCCCGTGGCGGGTCCGACATAGGCCTCTCCGTCCTGGACCTGCGGGACGGAACACACGTCGAGTACGCCGACGACGAACCGGCGCGGTTCTGGGACGTCACGTTCGACTCCCGCGGGTCGTCGCTGTACCTCGTGACGGACTTCGGCCGCGATCGGTCGTACTTCGGGCGGGTCGACCTCGACACGGGCTCGGTCGAGCCGGTGCCGGGCGCGCCCGGCGCGGAGGACGACGAGGGCGGTGCGGGAACCTCGACACCCGCCACGTGGCCGGTCGACCGCCTCGCGGTCCACCGCGCGACCGGACGGGTCGCCCTGACGCGCAACGTCGACGGGTACAGTCACCTCCACACCGGCTACATGGACGAGGGCCGGTTCGTCGAGAACGCGTCGCCGAGCGTCGACGAGGGCGTCGTCTCCGAGGTCGCCTTCGGACGGGCGGGGCGCCGCTACGCCGTCGGCTACTCCGATCCGACCACGCCGCCCGGAATCTCGGTGGCCACGTTCGGGACCGACACGGACCGACGGTGGACGCCGGTCGGCACCTGCGGCCTGCCCGACGGTGCGCTCCGGTCGCCGTCGCTGGTCCGTTACGAGACGTTCGACGTCGACGACTCGGGGTCGTCGAGTCGGGAGACGGAGTCTCCCGGGAGGAGAGAGATTCCGGCCTACTGGACGCTGCCCGCGGACGCCGAACCGGGGTCGACCCCGGCCATCGTCGACGTCCACGGCGGGCCCGCCCACCAGCGTCGGCCCTGGTTCTATCCGGAGAAGCAGTACTTCCTGAACCGGGGCTACGCCGTCCTCGAACCGAACGTCCGGGGCTCGACCGGGTACGGCGCGGAGTACGCCGCCCTGGACGACGTCGAGAAGCGGATGGACTCCGTCCGGGACCTGGACGCGGCCGTCGACTGGCTGGTCGACCGGGAGGCGGTCGACCCGGACCGAATCGTCGCCTACGGACGCTCCTACGGCGGGTTCATGGTGCTCTCGGCCATCACGGAGTACCCCGAGCGCTGGGCCGCCGCCGTGGAGTTCGTCGGCATCGCAAACTTCGTCACGTTCCTGGAGAACACCGGCGAGTGGCGACGCAGCCACCGCGAGTCGGAGTACGGGTCGCTGGCCGAGGACCGCGAGTTCCTCGAGTCGATCAGTCCGCTCGGGGACGTCGACCGGATCCAGTGTCCGCTGTTCGTCCAGCACGGCGCCAACGACCCGAGAGTGCCAGTCGAGGAGTCCCGGGAGATCGCTGCAGCCCTGGAAGAGCGCGGCGTCCCCGTCGAGACGTGCATCTTCGAGGACGAGGGCCACCACACCACCTCCCGTTCCAACAGGATTGAACAGTTCGATCGGATCGGCGCG
Source organism: uncultured Halobacteriales archaeon (assembly GCA_964542685.1). Classification (GTDB taxonomy): domain Archaea; phylum Halobacteriota; class Halobacteria; order Halobacteriales; family Natrialbaceae; genus CAZIVN01. Next base: position 586 of record CAZIVN010000025.1, on the reverse strand, counting down.
TTCCTTGACGACCACGTCTGAGTTTCGGGCGGGCTGCAGGAGGAGCCGTGGTACCCACCGTGCGACGCGCTCGCGCGCCCGCACGCCCTCGCCTGCTTGCGATTTCGGCCCGAGTACGTCGAAAGACTTACCCCGACCCCTGCCACTACCTTCGGGCAATGAGTCAGCCGACCGTCGACGACGGGACGCCCGGAGGTGAGACGCGGTGGAACTGATCGTCACCGAGAAGGACAACGCCGCGCGGCGGATCAGCGACATCCTCAGTGGGGAGTCCCACGACGTCGACCGGAAGAACGACGTGAACGTCTACCGGTGGGGCGGCACCCGGTGTGTCGGCCTGTCGGGCCACGTCGTCGCCGTCGACTTCCCGGAGGAGTATGACGACTGGCGGGACGTCGAACCGCGCGAGTTGATCGACGCCGACGTCGAGAAACGACCGACGAAGGAGGGCATCGTCCGCGCACTGCGGTCGCTCGCCCGCGACGCCGACACCGTGACCATCGCGACGGACTACGACCGCGAGGGCGAACTCATCGGCAAGGAGGCCTACGAGATCGTCCGGGACGTCAACGAGTCGGCGCCGATA
>CAZIVN010000024.1:0-16449 GCA_964542685.1 uncultured Halobacteriales archaeon | reverse complement strand
CGAGGTCGGGCATGGGGTGGCGTTGCGGCCCCGGTCGCCAAAGCGTTGCGGTCGCCGCGAACGTGTCGGTCGAATGTGAGCGATGGTCCCGTCGTCCGCACGGAGGACGCCTCGGAAGCCCCCTCGCGCTCGACCGTCCGGGGCTCGTTGCGCTCCTCACTCCCTTCGGTCGTTGCGGTGCTTACTTCGCCCGGGACGGGTCGACCCCTCGGCCCCTTCCAGTCCCACCCGGAGCGTTCGTGCAGGCCACCTTCGCGTGTCCGAACGTCGCCACGGACGCTCCCGGACACTGAAGCCCCTCCCCGTCGAACCCGGCCGACATGAGCGAACACGGGTCCGAGACCGTCACCGTCGACGGGCACCGGATCAGCTACGTCGCGGCCGGCGACCCCGGGGATCCGCCGGTCGTCCTGCTCCACGGCGGGATTATCGACGCCGGACCGCTGTCGTGGGGGGCGGTCCTGGAACCGCTCGCCGATGCCGGGTACCGCGCGGTCGCGCCGGACCTGCTGGGCTACGGCGACAGCGCGACGCCCGACGGACCGTACACGATCGACCGCCACCGCGCCGTCGTCGAGGGCTTCGTTGAGGCCGTCGGCGCAGAGCGACCCGCCCTGGTGGGCCTCTCGCTGGGCGGTGCCGTGGCGCTCGCGGTCCACCTCGACGGCGAGACGCCGATCGATCGCCTCGGCCTCGTCAGCAGTTACGGCCTCGGCACCGAGCTCCCGAACGGGCGGCTGAGCTACCTCCTCGCGCGAGTACAGATCCTCAACCGCATCGCAATCGCGCTGTTTCGCCGCAGCCGGCGCCTCACCCGCGCCAGTCTCGGCGGGATCGTCCACGACCTCGACGTCCTGGCCCCCGAGGCCGTCGACCTCGTCCACGAGTACGCCAGACAACCGAACGCCGGCGTGGCCTTCCGGAGCTTCCCCACGAGATCACCCGGGACGGCTACCGGACCGACTTCACGCCGCGACTCGACGCCGTCTCGGTCCCGACGCTGTTCGTCCACGGCCGGCACGACGAGGTGGTGCCGGTCGAGTGGGCCGAACGCGCCGCCGGCCGCGTCCCCGAGGCCGACCTGACGGTGTTCGAGGACTGTGCCCACTGGCCGCCCCGCGAGGCGCCCGGCGCTCTCGTCGACCGCCTGACCGACTTCCTCGACGCTGACGCTTAAGTAGGAACGCGCGGCCAGACGGGGCGTGCCCTGAGACTCGTCCGCGGGTGGCCGAGGCCGTCGCGCGACACACCCCCGCGAAACGCACGACCGCTCTCCGGCGGTCCACCGTGTCGCCTGTTCGCTCAACCCGACCGTTCGGCAGTCACAGCCCTCGCTCCAGCGCGTCGGCCGTCCGCTCGCCGACGCCGTCGACGTCCAGCAGTTCGTCCCGGGAGGCGGTCCGGACGCCGTCGACGCTCCCGAACCGCCGGAGGAGTCGCCGACGGGTCTCGGGACCGACGCCGTCGACGTTGTCCAGGGACGTCCCCACCTCGTCCCGGACCGACCGGTGGTACCGGACCGCGAAGCGGTGGGCCTCGTCGCGCACCCGCCGCAGGAGTCGCAACGCCGGGGCGTCGTCGTCCCAGTCGTGGCGCCCGTCCGGAGTGTGGACGACCTCCTCTTCCTTGGCGAGTGCGACGACCGGCACCGTCCAGCCGACGTCCGACAGCGCCTCGCGGGCGGCGGTCAGCTGCCCCTCGCCGCCGTCGACGACCAGGAGGTCCGGGTCGGGCCGGTCGTCCCGGCCCTCGATAGCACGTTCTGCCCGCCACTCGACGAGTGCTCGCATGCTCGCGTAGTCGTCGTTGTCCTCGGGGAGTTTCTTGCGTCGGTAGTCGCTCGTCTCGGCAGTGCCGTCGACGACCGTCACGTCGCTGCCGACGACGGCCCGCCCGCCGGCGTGGCTCACGTCGAACCCCTCGATGCGGCCCGCGTCGTCGAGTCCGAGCCGGTCGGCCAGCGCCGCCGACTCGTCGACGCTCGCCGACGCGGTCCGCGCGTTCTTCAGCGCCAGGTCGACCAGCGTCGCCTCGCGCCCGGCGCCCGGGACCCGGACCGCGACGCCCTCGCCGTCGAGCCACGCCGCCAGCTCCTCGTCGCCGTGTGGCTCCGGGAGCAGGAGCGCGTCCGGCAGTTCGCGTTCGGCGTAGTACTGTGGGACGAACGCGGCCAGCACGTCCGCCGGCTCCCGCCCGCTGCCGGCCATCTCGTGGCGGTCGCGCTCGATTAGCTTCCCGCCCTCGGCGTGCAGTCGCGCGACCGTCGCCGTCTCGCCGCCGACGCTGACGCCGAGGACGTCGACCGTGCGCTCGGCGTCCGGCGAGGAGACGGCGGCCTCGCCCTCGCCGTGAATCGACTCGACGGCCCCGAGTCGATCACGGAGGTTCGCCGCGCGCTCGAACTGTTCGGTGTCGGCCGCACGCTCCATCTCCCGGCGGATCGGGTCGGCGAGGACGCCGGTTTCACCCTCGAAGAAGCGCTCCGTGGCGGTCACGTCCTCTCGGTAGCTCTCGGCGTCGATCTCGCCGGTACAGGGGGCCGTACACAGCCCCATCTCGTAGTCGAGGCAGGGCCGGTCGCGGTTGGCGTACTTGTGGTCCGAACAGCCACGGACTCCGTAGGTCTCGCGGACGGCCTTCACCACGGTTTCGAGTCGACCCTTGTCGGTGAACGGGCCGTACACGGTCGCGTCGTCCGCCGGATCCCTGGTGATCTCGATTCGCGGGGCGGAGTGGTCGGTCAACTGTACCAGCGGGTAGGACTTGTCGTCCTTCAGTCGGACGTTGTACCGGGGACGATAGCGCTTGATCAGGTTCGCCTCCAGCAACAGCGCCTGCGCTTCGGTCTCCGTGACCGACACCTCGATGGCGTCGCTCCGGGCGACCATCTCCCGGATTCGCTCGCTCCGGGGGCCACCGGCGCCGTCGTGGCTCGCGCTCCCCGGGTCGGCCGCGTCGGCGTAGGACCGGACGCGGTCGCGCAGATCGACGGCCTTCCCGACGTACACCGTCGAGTCGCCGTCGAGGAACTGGTAGACCCCTGGCTGGCACGGCAGGGCGTCCGCCCGGTCGCGAATCCGCTCCGCGTCCATGGTCGGCGTTCGGGCGTCGAGTCACTTCCCTTCGTCGCCCGCGTCGGACCGCTCCGACCCGGAGACGTCGTCGTCGCCCGACTGCACTGTGGAGGGGTTCGGCTCGAAGGGCACCGTCGGGTCCTCGACCGACCCGCCGTCGCCGCCGAGGACGTCGTCGACGGTCCGGACCGAGTCGTCGTCGCTCTCGGCCTCGGTCGTACTCTCGGCGGGCGACGACCCGCCGCCCCCCCCGTCGTCCGGGACGGCACTGACGTCGTCGGCCGCGAGGGCCGCCTCCAGTCGGCTGACGGTCCCGCTCCGGTCGCCGGACACCGGCACCGAGACGTCGTCGTCGCCGGCGACCGCGACCACAAGCCGGCGCTCGCGACTGTAGAGGTAGGCGCCGAGCAACAGTGCGACGGCGAGGAGGCAGACGGCGCCGAGGACGATCATGATATCGTCGAGCATCGCGAGCAGCGACGTGAACGACGAGACCGACGAGAGGATGCCGCCGGCCCCGGTCGCCCCGGCGCCGCTCGTGTCGACGCCCGCCAGCGGATCGCCGAGGTCGAGTTGCGTGCCGGCGACGACCAGGAGCGCGCCCAGCAACAGCGGACGGAGCGTCCAGCGCAGGTACCGCCGACTGCCGTCCGCCGACAGTCGCACGCCCTCGACGTTCGGTCGGTCCACTGCCCGGAAGTTCGCGCCCTCGTCGTCGGGCGTGAACGCGAGCACGCGGTGGGTCGTCACCACGAGTCGCCCCGCTGGAAGGCCGACGGTCTCGCTCACGTGCTCGCCGGCGTACAGGAGGTCGTCGACACGGTCGCGCCAGTCGGTCACGGCTACACGCGGGCGGTCGACGAACAAAAGCGTGAAGGCCGTCACGGCGGAACGAACGGTCGTGACAGAGACGGTTCGGTGCTGGCTGGTCGAACGCTCGTACGACGACAAGGGGATGGTCGACCTGGTGTACGCGACGCCCGACGGCGAGCGACGCTACCACCGGCAACTGGCCGCCGACCGCCTCGCGCGGGCCAGCGTCACCGCGGCCAGGGACGTCGACGCCGACCAGCTCGTTCCCGTGGAAGACCCGGAGACTCGCGAGCGCTACGCGACGGAGGCAGACCGCGTGGCGTCGCGTCACGAGCCGGACGACGAGATGTAAGTCGCCGGAGGCGTCGGGACGCCGGCGTGGGAACTTTCTTGACCGTCGTGGCTGTAGTCGCTCCGTATGCCCGCGATCGAACTGAACGGCGTCACCAAGCGGTACGGGGACGTCACAGCCCTCCAGAACGTCGATCTGGCAGTCGACGACGCCGAGATATTCGGCTTCCTCGGCCCGAACGGTGCCGGGAAGTCGACGACGATCGACATCCTCCTCGACTTCGTCCGCCCGACGGCGGGTGAGGTGTCGGTCCTCGGCATGGACGCACAGGCCGAGAGCAGTCGGGTGCGGCGCCGCGTCGGCGTGTTGCCCGACGCCTTCTCGGTGTACGACCGCCTGAGCGGTCGCAAACACGTCCGGCTGGCGATCGACTCGAAAGGGGTCGACGACGACGTCGACGGGATTCTGGAGCGGGTCGGGATCGCCGACGCGGCCGACCGGTCGGCCGGCGACTACTCGAAGGGGATGGCACAGCGCCTGGTGCTCGGGATGGCACTGGTCGGGGAGCCGGACCTGCTGATCCTCGACGAGCCCTCGACCGGCCTCGATCCGAACGGCGCTCGCCGGATGCGCGAGATCATCCGCGAGGAACGGGACCGCGGGGCGACGGTCTTTTTCTCGTCGCACATCCTCGAACAGGTCGAGGCGGTGTGTGATCGGGTCGGCATCCTTCGGGGAGGGGAACTCGTCGCCGTCGACTCCATCGAGGGCCTGCGCGAGGCCGTCGGTGGCGGGGACCGCCTGACGATCACGGTCGACCGCGTGACCGACGACGCGCTCCGGACGGTCCGGGACCTGCCGGGGGTCGCGAGCGTGAGTGCGGACGGGGATCGGCTGTCGGTCGACTGCGACGACGGGGCCAAGACCGCGGTGCTCTCGGCGCTCGAAGACGAGGGGATCACCGTCCAGGACTTCGCGACCACCGAGGCGTCGCTGGAAGAGCTGTTCGCGGCGTACACGACGGGAGGGATGGAGGCGTGAGCGCCGACGCTGGCGCCGCGCCGAGCCTGCTGGTCGTCGCGCGCAAGGACTACGAGGACGCGATTCGGTCGAAGACGCTGTGGGTCGTCACGGGACTGTTCGTCGTCCTGACCGGCGGGGTCGCGTACTTCCTGGACTCGATCGCCGGCGCGCTCGCGGGCGAGGGGATGGAACTGACGGCGACGGACTTCGTGTTCGTCGTCCGCATCCCCGGCGAGTGGCTGCTCCCGCTGGTCGCGGTGCTGGTCGGGTACAAGTCCGTCGTCGCCGAGCGCGAGTCCGGGACGATCAAGCTCCTGCTGTCGCTGCCACACACCCGGCGGAACGTCCTGCTGGGGAAACTCGCCGGGCGGGTCGGCGTCGTCGCGACGGCCATCGTCGTCGGCTTCGCCGTCGCGGCGGTCATCGTCGCGGCCCGGCACACCCTCGCGGTCGTTCCGTACGTCGTGTTCGTCGTCCTGACGGTCGTCTACGCCGCGGCGTTCGTCGCCCTGGCGGTCGGGTTCTCCGCGGCGGTCCGCTCGGGGTCACGGGCGGTCGCCGGCGCGGTCGGCATCTACGCGCTGTTCGGGTTCAACCCCTCGCTGTGGGACGTCCTCCCCCTGGCGATCAACTACGTGCTGAACGGCGAGTTCCTCTTCGACACCGTCCGTGGCCCGGAGTGGGCGCAGGCGATCAGTCTGCTGAGTCCGAAGAGCGCCTACAACACCGCCATCGCGGGGTTCATGCCCGGCGAGAGCGCGTTCCGCCAGGCCGGCGGTGGGACCACGGACCTGCCGATCTACCTCTCGGAGTGGGCCGCGCTGGTCGTCCTGGGGCTCTGGGTCGTCGTCCCGATGGCGATCGGGTACTGGCGGTTCCAGCGCGCGGATCTCTGAGTGGGAGACGTTCTTTCGGGTGGACATCCTTCGACCGAGACGTCGACTTCTGTCGCTGTGACCGACGCCACTCTGGAAGCCCCCTCGCGCTCGTCGGTTCTGACTCGCTGCGGTCCTCGGCGTTCGCTGTGCTCACGCCTGTGGTCCTTGCTTCGTCGGAACCGACGACCGCTCGGCCCCTTCCAGTCCCACCCTGGGTGGTTCGTGCAGGCCACCTTCGGCTCTCCGAAGGGGGGCTCCCGTCACTCCGGCGGCCAGTCGAGCCCGCGCTCGGCGAGCAGGTCGGCGAACGCCGCCTCGTCGAGTTTCGGGACGCCCTCCGCCTCGGCGTCCTGGCGCTTGGTCGTGCCGGGGTTGTCGCCGACGACGAGGTAGTCGGTGTTGCCCGAGACGCTGCCGGTCGCGGAGCCGCCGTGGCGCTCGACCAGGGCCTCGGCGTCGCTCCGGGCGACGGACAGCGACCCGGTGAACACGAACGTCTCGCCGTCGAGGGCGTCGCCGGCGTCGTCGGTCTCGACCGGTCGGGGGTCGACGTGGGCGAGGAGTGCTTCGAGCACCGCGGCGTTTGCCTCCCCCCCGAAGAAGTCGACGACGCTGTCGGCCACGGCGGGCCCGACGTCGTCGACGGCCTGGAGAGCCTCGCGGTCGCCGGCCTCTGCGGCCGCGCGGAGGGCCTCGAAGGTGCCGAACTCGCGGGCGAGGCCGCGGGCGGTTGCGGGGCCGACGTCGGGAATCCCCAGCGCGGCGAGGAACTCGGGGAGTGGCGGCTCCCGGGCGGCCTCGATCTCGTCGAGGAGGTTCGCGACGCTGCGCTCGCCCCACCCCTCCAGGGCGCGCAGTTCGTCGGCGCGCTCGTCGAGGTCGTACAGGTCCGCGACGGTCTCGATCAGGCCCTCGTCGACGAGTTCGCGGACGACCTTCTCGCCGAGGCCCTCGACGTCCAGCCCGGAGCGACTCGCGTAGTGTTCGATGGACCGTCTGGCCTGTGCCGGACAGCCCAGCCCGCCCGAGCAAAACGCCATGGGTCCGTCGCGTTCGACGGGACTGTCACAGACCGGGCAGGTGTCGGGAAACTCGAAGTGGCCCGCCGAGCGGTCCTCGACGACCTCCGCGACCTGGGGGATGACGTCGCCGGCGCGTTCGACGCGGACGCGGTCCCCGACGGCGACGCCCAGGTCGGCGATCTGCTCGGGGTTGTGGAGGCTCGCCCGCGAGACGGTGACGCCGCCGACGTCGACCGGGTCCAGCAGGGCGACGGGTGTGAGGCGTCCGGTCCGGCCGACCTGGACGACGACGTCCCGGAGCGTCGTCTCCTCGGTCCGGGCGGGGAACTTGTAGGCGTAGGCCCACCGGTAGTGGCGAGCGGTCGCGCCCAGTTCCTCGCGGGCCGCGCGGTCGTCGACCTTCAGGACCGCGCCGTCGATCTCGTAGTCCAGGGCCTCGCGGTCGGCCAGCAGGCGGTCGCGGTAGTCGATGGCGCCCTCGACGTCGGCGACGGTCTCGACGCGGTCACAGACCGGGAGGCCGAACTCGGGGAACGCCGCCAGCGCGTCGCTGTGGCGGTCGAACGTGGCGCTGGCCGCCTGGACGTCGAACGCGAAAAAGGAGAGTGGGCGCTCGGCGACGACGGCGGGGTCCTGCTGGCGGAGCGTGCCGGCCGTCGCGTTGCGGGGGTTCGCGAACGGGTCCTCCCCGCGCTCGATGCGCTCGCGGTTGTGCGCCTGGAAGGCGGCTTTCGGCATGTACACCTCGCCCCGCACGACGAGGGTCTCGGGGGGGTCGCCAGCGAGCCGCTGGGGAATCGCCCGGATCGTCCGGGCGTTGCGCGTCACGTCGTCGCCCTCCCGACCGTCGCCACGGGTAACCGCACGCTGGAGGCGGCCGTCCTCGTACACCAGCGACAGCGAGACGCCGTCGAACTTCGGTTCGCAGACGTACGCGACGTCGACTGGGTCGCCGTCGGCGAGTCGCTCGCGGACGCGCTCGTCGAACGCGCGGACGTCGTCGGGGTCGTCGCCGTAGTCCAGCGACAGCATCGGTTCGACGTGTTCGACGGTGTCGAACTCGTCGACGGGTTCGCCGCCGACCCGCCGCGTCGGCGAGTCCTCGGTCCGGAGGTCGAAAGCCGCCTCGAGGGCGCGCAGGCGGTCGAACAGCGCGTCGTAGGTCCGGTCGGCGACGACCGGGTCGGCCTCGACGTAGTACCGGCGGTCGTGGTACCTGATCGCCTCGCGCAGCAGGGCTGCCTGCTCGCGGGCGCGGTCGGCGTCCGTCTCGTCGACCGGTTCGAACTCCGTCGGTGGGTCCTCGAGGTAGGGGTTGTCCCCCTCGGCGTCGGCGGCGGACATTCTCGTCTCCCGCTGCGGACGCCGCCGGGGTGAAACTACCGTTCTCCGCCGAGGCCGTCGGCCCGGGACGAGGTGAGCGCAAGCCATGCCCGCCCCGCGGGGTTTATTTACCGTCGGTCGCACTCGAATCACATGACGGACGACGACTTTCTCCTCCTGAACCCCGGACCCGTCCCCGTCTCGGCGGACGTGCGCGAAGCGATGGACGCGCCGATGGTCTCGCACCGTTCGGCCGCGTTCGAGGACGTGTACGACCGCGCACAGGACGGCCTCGACTACGTGTTCGAACGGTCGACGCTCTCCGAGGGGTCGACGAGCGCGGGCGGGACGAGTCTCCTGCTCAACGGGACGGCGACGATGGCCATGGAGGCGGCCGTCGCGAACCTCACCGACGACGGGAGCGAGGTCGTCGCCCTGGTCAACGGGAAGTTCGGGCGGCGGTTCGCTCGCATCGCGGAGCGACACGCCGACTGTACCCGTATCGAGGTGCCGTGGGGCGAGTCGTTCGACCTCGACGCCGTCGCGGCGGCGGTCGGTCCCGAGACGGACCTCGTGACGATGGTCCACAACGAGACGTCGACGGGCCTGCTCAACCCCGTCTCGGCGGTCGGCGACCTCGCGGCCGCGGCCGACGCTCGCTTCGTCGTCGACGGCGTCACCTCGGTCGGCGGGGACGTGTTCTGCGTCGACGACTGGCACGTCGACGTCGCGGTGACCGACGCCCAGAAGGCACTGGCGGCGCCACCGGGGATCTCCGCGATGTACGTCACCGACGGCGTCGTCGACGCGATCGACGGCGAGTCGGCGCCGTTCTACGAGGACCTCGACTGGCACCTCCGGAAGGCAGACAGTCACCAGACGCCGTTTACCAGTGCGGTCCCGCTGTTCCGGGCGATGGCCGTCGCCGTCGAGGCGATCGTCGACGAGGGGATGCCGGCGCGGATCCGGCGCCACCGATGGCAGGCGGCGGCGTTCCGCGAGGGCTTTGCGGCGATGGGCCTGGACGCGTTCCCCGACGCCGACGGTCCCACGGTCCGGTCGAACACGGTGACGGCCGTCTCGCTCCCCGAGACGGTCCGGGCCGACCCCGACGCCTTCTTCGACGCCGTCGCCGAACGGAACGTCTCCATCTCGGGCGGGCAGGCCCACCTCGGCGGCGAGGTCTTTCGCGTGTCGAACATGGGGAACCTGCCGTCCGAGGCGGTCGTTCGCGGCGTGCGGACCGTCGGCGCGGCGATGACCGACGTCGGCGTCGCCGTCGACGTCGAGGCGGGCGTCGCGACGGCCCGCGAGCGCCTGGACTGATACTGTCGGGCATACTCACGAAGGTATGTCAGACAGCATGACGCGGTTCCGTTTCACCGTCTCCCGGTGGTCTCCGACGCTGGACGCGGCTCACCGGGACGAGACGGTCCGGAACCGTACGATACCCCCGTGGCTCCGAGTATCAGCAAACGTATATAGATCGGCGCCGAACGGCGGCACATGAGTGACGGAGGCGACGAGTCCCCGCTTCCCGACGGCGGTCGCGAGGACCCGAACCTCGGCGACTACGTCCACGAACCCGCCGTCGACGCGAGCGAGGACGACGACTCTGAGCGTCGCCCGGACGCCGACGAAGCGGCGGCCCGGGACGACCGCCGCTCCGACGAGACGGTCGACGCCGCGACGCGGGGCCGGAGGGCCCGTGGCCGGCAGGACGCCGGCGGGACTGGCGGCGCTCCGGTCGACGGGAGTGCCCCCGGCGCCGGTGCGGCCGTCGAGCGCCCTCGCGGCACGGAGGCAGCCCCCGGCGCGTCGCCGGGACCGCGGGACCTGCCGTCGGACGTGGCCGCCGGACGCACCCGGCAGGCAGCGGGAGAGGGCGGCGGACGGGGCGACGTGCCCGGACGACTGCGGGGCCGGGACCCGTTCGCAGCGCCCGAGGAACCGGACGTCTGGACGCGCGTCGGCACGGCCGTCTCCAGGGGCGGCGTCAGGGCCACCGCAGCCGGCGTCGTCGGAGCGTACGGCCTGCTCGGGGTCGGGTTCGCGTTGCTGGCGATACTCGTGGGCGGCCTGGGGCCGCCGGTGCTGGTGACCACCTGGGAGACGTTCCCGCTGGTCGACGGCGGCGCACTCCTGACGGCCGTGCCGGCGACGTGCCTGTTCGTGGCGCTGTTGACCGGCGGGTACGCGACGCTGCGTCACGGCGGGACCGACGCCGTCGTCGCCGGCGCCGCCGGGTCCGGACTGGGTGCTGCACTCGCCACGGCACTGTCGATCGGTGCGGTCGCGATCGTCCAGGCGGACGCGACGGTCCGCCTCGACGGCGTCCTGGTCGATCTGGTGTTCGTTCTCCTGCTCGCCGGCGGCCTCGCGGCCGGCACGACGCTCGTCGCGACGCGACTCGGCCTCTCCGGCGACGACGTCGCGCCGGACGAGGACGAGACGAGCGGCGCGGACTGACACTCGGGACGGACGCCAGTGCGTTCGAACGGGTCGGGGAGCACGAGCGCGAACCGACCGTACCGCCCGGCACTCCCGATCGTTCGGCGGTAACCGGTCCCGCTGCCGTGTGCGAACACGCAAAGATATTTTTAATAGGGCCTTGCATATCGGAGCGATGTCAGGTGAAGATAACGAACCCCCGTCGGACGAGGGGAACGACTCGGAACACGGTGGACAGGATCAACCAGAGGGCGGTGACGACCAGCCACAGGGCGGCCAGCCCCAGGGTGGCCAGGGCGGTCAACCACCGGGCGGCCAGCCCCAGGGTGGCCAGGGCGGCCAGCCCCAAGGTGGCCAGGGCGGCCAGCCCCAAGGTGGCCAGGGTGGCCAGCCCCAAGGTGGCCAGGGTGGCCAGCCCCAGGGCGGCCAGGGGCAGGCACCGGCCCAGGGTGGCCAGGGTGGTCAGGCGCCGCCCCAGGGTGGCCAGGGACAGGCACCACCGCAGGGTGGGCAGGGCCCGCCCGGACAGGGTGGCCAGTACGCCGGGCAGCCCCAGGGCCAGGGGTACGGCGGCCCGTCGACGATGGAACAGGTGACGGGAATGCTCACCCCGGCCGTCAGCGACTACGCCGTGCTGACGGTGGTACTGTCGGTAATCGTCGCCGTCGGTGCCGGTCTCGCGGAGGGCATCAGTTCGTTCCTCGACGGGCCAGGCTCCGGACCGCTTCTGCTGTCGCGGTTGACGCAGGGCGGCGGCACTGCGGTCGGCGAGGTCGCACTCGTGATGGCACTGGTCGCGCTGGCTGCGATCTACTTCACGAAGAACAGTGACGAGGACACCCAGTCGCTGGCGCTGTCGATGGGCGTCCTCTCGTTCGTCGGGTCGTTCGTGTTCGCCCTCTTCGTCAGCATGGGGTACATCTTCCAGAAGACGGCGAACAACATCTTCCTCCCGAGCATCGCCGACGCCCTGATCGGGACGTTCCTCGTCGCACTCAGCGGCCTCATCGTCGGGGCCGCTTCGGTGTTCGCGATTCGGAACCTCGATCCCAATGAGGAGACCCAGACGGGCGGCTACCAGCAGGGCCCACCGGGCGGACAGGCGCCGCCGCAGGGCGGGCAGGGGCCGCGCTAACCTGACTACTCCAGGACGCTTCTCTCGCGCAGTACTGTTTTCAGGTCGGCCATCGAGTCGACGGTGACGTCGCAATGCGGTTCGACGGCCGGTTTCGGGTCGAACCCGACCGCGAGGCCGGCGACCTCGAGCATCGGGAGGTCGTTGGCGCCGTCGCCGACCGCCACCGCGTCGGCCGGGTCGAGGCCGTTCTCGGCACACAGGTCCCGCAGCGCGTCGTCTTTCGTCCCCTCGATCAGCGGGCCCGTCACGTCGCCGGTCAGGGCACCCGTCTCGTCGGTCGGGAGGGCGTTCGCGACGACCCGGCCGACCGAGACGTCGGCGGCCTCCAGAGCCCGCGCGACGCCACGCTCGAAGCCGCCGGTCAGGATCGCGGTCCGGACCCCGGCGTCGTTCAGTGCGGCGATCACGTCGCCGGCACCGGGGCGGAGTTCGACGGCGCCGAAGGCGGCGGCGACGTCCGCGGCGGGCAGGCCCTCCAGCAGGGCGGCCCGTTCGCGGAGGCTCTCGGCGTAGCCGATCTCGTCGTTCATCGCTCGCTCGGTGATGGCTGCCATCTCGTCGGCGACGCCCCGGCGGTCGCCCAGCAGGACCGTCATCTCCGAGTCCGAGAGCGTCCCGTCGAAGTCGAACGCGACCAGTTCCATGCCGGGGGCGTGGGCGGGGGCGGTCATGAACGTCGCGGTCGGCGGTCGCGCCCGTCGGCTATCGGCCCCGCCGGCCAGTGGTGCTGTCACGCCCGCCGCAGGCAGGTATTTGAGCCCCCGGACCGTGACAGCCGGTATGGAAGAGACCGCAGCGGAGGTCATGGACGAGGTCGGCAGCGACGACCTCAGGGGCATCGTCGGCACCCTCCGCGAGGAGTCCGAGGCCAACGTCCGGATGCTGTTTCACTACGACGGCGAGGAGACCGACGCCGCGTTCGTCCAGGACGACGTCCGGGAACTGTACCCCGGCGACCAGCTCGACGACCGGATGCACACGCTGATGCTGAAGGGGCTGGGCGACCCGCCCAACCAGGACGCACTCCACGACTACGGGACGCTGGCGGCGACCGTCCGGTGGTACGACGAGGTCGTCGTCGCGTACTTCCCCGACGACGAGTGGTCGGGCGTCATCGTCGTCCTGGAGCGGCAGGGCTCGTCGTTCGTGGACGACGTCCTGGAAGCGATGGACGACTGATCGCCGCCGGACGCCTGCGGTAGCTCCCTCGAGAGGTCTCGTCTCATACGGTTTAGTTTCACTGTTCACCGGTGATCGCCCGTACGGTACCGGCGATCACCGGTAATAGGATGAAACTAATCCGTATCAGAACGCGGTCCACGAGCGCGGACCGACATCCGTCCCGCGGGCGCGGACCTGCCGTCTGCCCCGTCCGTCCGCCCCCTCGCGGACCTCGAGCACCGCGTCGAAGGCGCCGCTGAGGATCGCTCGGGTCCTGCCGGCCGTCGGCGTGTCGAGGACGAACGCCCCGACGAACCCGGAACTGGCGATTCGCCCGGTCATGACGTGGAGGAACTGGAACAGCCGCGAGAGGTCCGCGTACATCAGCGTCGTCGAAAGGGTGTGGAACCCGACGCCGGCGGTGTCGACGCCGTCGTCCTCGTGGAGCCGGCGCATGAACTCCGTGAGGCGAATTCCGATCTCCGTGAGGTCGCCGGGCTGGGAGACGAACCGCGTCCGGTCTGTGTGCCTGGTTCGGTCGCCTCGCTGGCGACTCACGCAGTCGACCAGGAACAGGCGCTCCTCCGGCAGGTCGGGGTCCGCGGCCCGGTACTCCCGGCGAATCGCGTCGCTGCCCTTCCTGTTGGTGACGACCACCGTCCCGCGGTCGGGTCCCCCCTCGCCGGCCAGCAGTTGATACACGAGTTCGCGCTTGCCCGTCATCGGCGGTCCGGCGATCAGCACCGACGTTCCGGACTCGGGCGCCTCCACGACGCTGCGTGGCGAGTGACTCATCGACTCTCTCGGCGTAGGTGGCGGGTCCGTTTAAGTCCGCGGTGGCGGTCCCCCGGCCGCGGGCAAATTTCACCGTCGAAACCAGTTCAGGAAGAGTTACGACCCCCCGCGCGTACCCACCGACCGTGAAGGTACTCGTCACGGATCCGATCGCGGACGCGGGGCTACAGCGACTCCGCGACGCGGGCCACGAGGTCGAAACGGCCTACGAACTCGACGACGCCGACCTCCCGGCGGCCCTGTCGGGCGTCCACGGGCTGATCGTGCGGTCGGGGACGTCGGTGACCGCCGACGTTCTGGCCGCGGCCGAGGACCTGGTGATCGTCGGGCGGGCGGGCATCGGCGTCGACAACATCGACGTCGAGGCGGCGACCGACGAGGGGGTCATCGTCGCCAACGCGCCGGAGGGCAACGTTCGAGCGGCCGCGGAACACACCGTCGGCATGACGTTCGCGACCGCGCGTTCGATCCCGCAGGCCCACACCCGACTGCGGGCCGGCGAGTGGGCGAAAGACGAGTTCCTCGGGACGGAACTGGC
Organism: uncultured Halobacteriales archaeon; assembly: GCA_964542685.1. Taxonomy (GTDB): domain Archaea; phylum Halobacteriota; class Halobacteria; order Halobacteriales; family Natrialbaceae; genus CAZIVN01. Next base: position 1,941 of record CAZIVN010000024.1, on the reverse strand, counting down.
CGGCAAGACGCTCGGCATCGTCGGCCTCGGCCGCGTCGGCCAGGAGGTCGCGAAGAAACTCGACGCGCTGGGGATGGACCTGCTGGCGTTCGACCCGTACATCAGCGACCAGCGAGCAGCGCAACTTGGCGCGGAACTGGAGGACCTGGAGACGGTGCTCTCGCGGGCGGACGTCCTCACGGTCCACACCCCCCTGACGCCCGAGACGGAGGGGATGATCGGGCCGGCGGAACTCGCCGAGATGGCCGGTGGCTACGTCGTCAACTGCGCTCGCGGCGGCGTCGTCGACGAGGCGGCCCTGGCCGAGGCCGTCGCCGACGGCACGCTCGCCGGCGCCGCCGTCGACGTGTTCGCCGCCGAACCGGTCGCTCCCGACAACCCACTGCTCGACGTCGAGGACGTCGTCGTCACGCCACACCTCGGGGCCAGCACCGCCGAGGCCCAGGAGAACGTCGCCACCAGCATCGCCGACCAGGTCGCCGCGGCGCTCGCCGAGCGCCCGGTCGCCAACGCGCTGAACGCGCCCTCGATCGACGAGACGGCCTTCGAGCGCGTCCAGCCGTACGTCGAACTCGCGGAGACCGCCGGGCGCGTGGCCGCCCAGTTGCTCGACGAACGGGTCGAGGAGGTCGAGGTCCACTACGAGGGCGAGATCGCCGCCGAGGACGTCGACCTCGTGACGGCCTCGGCGCTGCAGGGCGTGTTCTCGCCGACGGAGTGGCAGGTCAACGCCGTCAACGCGCCCCGCGTGGCGAGCGAGCGCGGCGTCGAGGTCACCGAGGCCAAGACGCGCCAGTCCGAGGACTTCCGGAGCCTGCTGACCGTCGAGGCCACCGGCACCGACGCGTCGGTGACGGTCTCGGGCACGCTGTTCGCCGGCGACGACCCACGGATCGTCCGGATCGACGGCTACCGGGTCGACGCCATCCCCGGCGGGCGGATGGTCGTCACCCGTAACACCGACGAACCGGGCGTCATCGGCCACATCGGGTCGGTGATGGGCGCCCACGACGTCAACATCGCGGCGATGTTCAACGCCCGCGAGGCCATCGGCGGCGAGGCACTGACGGTGTACAACGTCGACGACCCCGTCCCGGAGGCCGCCGCCGAGGAACTGCTGACCGACGACCGTATCACGGACCTGCGGGTCATCGAACTGAACGGGCTGTAGACCGACACTGCTCCCCGGGGTGGCGCCCCGATCAGTCCAGCAACAGGGCGAAGATGTCGCCGTCCCAGACCTCGCCCTCGTCGCCGTCGTCCCGGGCCGGTCGCCGGTCGTCGAGCAGGCGCTCGTACTGTTCGATCACCGTCCGCCGACGGCGCCGTTCGCGTTCCAGTTCGGTCTCGAGTTCGTTCACGCGGGCCCGGAGTTCGACGACACGCTCGTGGGTACCGTCGTCCGGCGGCGCTCCGCCGTCCGCGGCCGTCCTGCCGTCCGGGCGGCGCCCGCCGTCGGCGGTCGTCGTCGACTGTGCGTCGTCGCTGGCCATACCACGCGGTTCGGTAGCGCTTCGCAAAGAACCCCGGCAGACGGGCGTCTGCCGGCCGTATGACGGCGTCGCGTCCGGGGGTGGTCGGTGCCGACCGCGGCCGTTCAGTCCCGGAGGTGGTCCAGGACGCCCTCGACGTCGGCCGGCACCGGCTCCGGTTCGGTCCCGGCGGCCGCGGCGGCCTCGGGGTCTTTCAGCAGGTGGCCCGTGGTGAGACAGACGACGCGCTCGTCGTCGTCGACCACGCCGCGCTCGCGGAGTTCCCGGAGCCCGGCGATCGACGCCGCCGAGGCCGGTTCGACGCCGACCCCTTCGCCCGCGAGGGCCCGCTGGGCGTCGGTGATCGCGTCGTCGTCGACCGCGACTGCGGTGCCGCCGGTTTCGCGGACCCCCGGCAGCGCCTTCGGGGCGTTGACCGGGTTGCCGATCCGGATGGCCGTCGCGCGGG
>CAZIVN010000023.1:0-16479 GCA_964542685.1 uncultured Halobacteriales archaeon | reverse complement strand
GGCGATCACCGGTAATGAATGAAACGAAACCATGAGCGGGCGGTCGCCACAGCCGGGCCCTGACCGCCTCACTGGGGTTTCGAGACGGCGACGGTCGGATCCCACGACAGCGTCCCGTGGACGTCTTCGGGGGCGTCGACGACCGCCCAGAAGTCCCGGACCTCGCCGGCGAGCAGGTCGTCGATTCGGTCGCGGGTGATCTCGTTGACCCCCTCGCAGACCAGCGAGAAGCGGTCGTACAGCGGCGTTCCGGGCTCGACATTCTCCCCGTACGTCTCGCAGACCTCGGGGTTCGGGTACCGGACGATCAGGTGGCCGCCGGGGGCGACCAGGTCGTAGAGGGTTCGGAGCGATCGCTCGACGTCGCGGACGTAGTCCAGCGTGTGGACACACCAGACGACGTCGAACCGGCGGTCGATTCTCGGGTCGGGGAGGCTCGCGACGGCGAAAGAGAGACTGGAGCGGTCCCCGTGACGCTCGCGAGCACGCTCGACTGCCGTCTCCGAGACGTCGTACCCCCACACCTCCACGTCCGGGTGCTCCCGGGCGAGGCCGGCCGGAACCGGGCCCTCGCCACACCCGACCGCGGCGACCGACTCCGGGACGGTCGTTCGCTCGAAGAACCGCTCCAGGTGGTCGAGCGTGTCCTCGTCACAGGCGTGGGCCTTCATCGGGCCCCCTCGACCTCGCCGCGCCAGTACACCTCCCAGTCGAAAGTGTCGTCGGGCATCGGTTCCGGGTCACTCGCCGCCGCGTTCCACACAGAGCCGGTCGACGATGTCGCCGGACGACAGCAGTTCCCCGTCGTACCGTGGTTCCCGCGCGCTCGCACGGCGGACCTCGCAGTCGACGCCGCGGCGGTCCAGTTCCGCCTCGATGGCCGCCTCGTCGTGGTGCTGGTCGTGCCCGAGGACGATGTAGTCGGGGTCGATGCGCTCGATGGGGACGAAGATGTCCTCCTCGTGGCCCACGATGGCCTCGTCCACGACGTCGAGGGCCGCGACCATGTCCCGACGCTGGCGGTCCGGCAACACTGGTGGCGACTTGTGCGTGACGTTGCTCCGGCGAGCGACGATGACACAGAGGCGGTCGCCCATCGCTGCGGCCTCCTCGAAGTAGTGGACGTGGCCGGGGTGCAGGATGTCGAACGTGCCCTGTGCGATCACCGTGGTCGGGTCGTCGCCGCTCATCGTCGCAACTCCTCGTCGATGTCGAACTGGTCGAAGTGGAAGAACTCCTCGGCGTCGGGCAGGGAAACGTCGAGCACCTCCAGGTCCGTGGGCCGGCCCTGGCGGTCGAACGCCCGCCAGTCCTCGCGGCCGTACGGCGCCCCGATGATGATGTGGACGTCGCCGGAGCCGAACGTCTGGAGGTCCTCGTCGCTCGGTCGCAACACTCCGTTGGGGTGGGAGTGGACGCTTCCCAGTGCCCCCGTGTCGTTCGGGATCTGGCTGGTCTTGACCGTCGCCGAGACGCTGTTCGACGTCGTCCCCGGCACGACGAGGACGTCGGTGATCACGACGCCGGACCGGTCGAGGCCGAGACGGTCCGCCTCCGTGCCGCGCAACAGCCCCATGTACTCGTCGGGATGGCAGTCCTCGGAGGACTCGAGGGCGAACTCGAGGGTCTCGGCCGCGATTCCGAGGAGTTGATCGGACCGGAACAGCCTGTCGAACAGCCCCATGCCCGGAGAGTCGTGGTGGGACGATGCTAAACGTTCCGACCTGGCGGTCGTCCCGGAGTCCCAGTTGACAAGGGTTATACCCGGGCCTGCCGAAGCGAACCCCAAGATGACACGCGATACCGCCGGCGACGCCGGCGAATCCGACGGTCCCGTCGTGTACGACCTCGACGTGGACTGCACGATGGCTGACGTCAACGAGGACTCGCTGTACCTGGCGACCGTCAACGGGGTCGTCGACTACGGCGTCTTCGTCGACCTCTCGGCGTCTGTGTCGGGTCTCGTCCACGAGTCGACCCTCGACGCCGAGTACGACGTCGGCGACGACCTCGTCGTCGAACTCGAAGAGGTACGGGAGAACGGGGACGTCTCGTTCACCCCCGTCTACGTCACCGACTACGACCTCCGAGGGGTCGGCCACGACTACGAGATCACCGGCTCCGCGGACCTGGAACACCACGTCGGCAACGACGTCCACCTCCAGGGCGAAGTCGTCCAGGTCAAACAGACAGGCGGCCCCACCATCTTCCAGGTTCGGGACGAGGCGGGCGTCGTCCCCTGTGCGGCGTTCGAGGCCGCGGGCGTCCGTGCTCACCCCGACATCGGCGTGGACGACGTCGTCCGCGTGGACGGCACCGTCGAACGCCGCGACGACTCGCTCCAGGTCGAGGCCGACGACGTCGTCGCACTGGACGGCGACGACGCCGAGGCGGTCCGCGAGCGCCTGGCGGTCGCCCTGGCGGAGCGCGCCGAACCGGCCGAGGTCGAACCGCTCGTCGAGTGGCCCGCGTTCGAACCGATCCGGGAGGACCTCCGCGAGGTCGCCCGTCTGCTCCGCCGGACGGTTCTGGAGGGGCGCCCGATCCGCCTGCGACACCACGCGGACGGCGACGGCATGTGCGCGGCCGTGCCGGTCCAGCGTGCACTCCAGGCGTTCATCGACGAAACCCACGCCGACCCGGAGGCACCGCGCCACCTGTTCAAGCGCCTCCCGTCGAAGGCGCCGTTCTACGAGATGGAGGACGCGACCCGGGACCTCAACTTCGCGCTGGAAGACCGGGAGCGCCACGGGCAGAAACTGCCACTCCTCCTGATGCTGGACAACGGCTCGACCGCCGAGGACGTCCCGGCCTACGAGACGCTGACCCACTACGACATCCCCATCGTCACCGTCGACCACCACCACCCGGACCCGGACGCTGTCGGCGACCTCCTCACCGAGCACGTCAACCCCTACCTCCACGACGAGGACTACCGGATCACCACGGGAATGATGTGCGTCGAACTCGCCCGGATGATCCGCCCGGAGATCGGCGAAGACCTCACCCACGTTCCGGCGGTCGCCGGCCTGTCCGACCGCTCGGACGCCGACGCGATGGCGGACTACCTCGACCTCGCCGACGAGGCCGGCTACGGCCGCGAGGACCTGGAGGACATCGGCGAGGCGCTGGACTACCTGGCGTTCTGGCTCCGGTACGACGCCGGCGAGCACATGGTCGGCGACGTCCTGAACGTCGGCTGTGACGACGAGCAACGGCACCGCGAACTGGTCGAGTTCCTCGCCGACCGCGCCCGCGAGGACGTCGAGGACCAGCTCGACGCCGCACTCTCCCACGTCGAACACGAACGCCTCGACAGCGGGGCGCACCTGTACCGCATCGACGTCGAGGAGTACGCCCACCGCTTCACCTACCCCGCACCGGGGACGACGACCGGCGAGATCCACGACCGGAAGGTCGAGGAGACTGGCGATCCGGTGATCACCATCGGCTACGGCCCGGACTTCGCAGTCCTCCGCTCCGACGGCGTCCGTCTGGACATCCCCGAGATGGTCGCCGAACTCGAAGAGGAGGTCGGCGGCGGCGGCGTCAGCGGCGGCGGGCACCTCGTCGTCGGGTCGATCAAGTTCGTGAAGGGGCGCCGCGAGGAGACCATCGAGGCGCTCGTCGAGAAGATGGCCGACGCCGAACTCGACGAGGACCTGACGACCGGCACGTCGGTCTGACCGGGGGAGACCGTCTCCTCACGCCCCGTCGTCGCCCCACCCCAGGTCCGATCCGTCCTCGAACGCCGTCGTCCTTGCCACGAGCACCGCACACGCGACGGCGACGACGCCGGCCAGTGCGAGGAGTTTCGTCCGCGACACGCCGTCGGTCGACGAGTCTCGCCAGTCGTCCCGGACGGCCGCCGCGTAGAATCCGGCCGCCTCGCCGTGGACCACGACGACGACCTCGCGGTTCTCCCGGGCCGCGTGGGCGTTCCAGTTCAGACTGCCGACGACGGCCCTCTCGCCGTCGACGACGACTCCTTTCGCGTGGATCCGGCGATACCGGTCGCCAGGCGTCGCGAGTTTCGCCTCCAGGGGGAGGTCCTCCCGTTCGGCTACTCGACGGAGGTGTTCGACGAGGCGACGGTTCTCCTCGCGGACGTACCAGGCGCTGCTGAGGAGGATCCGGACCGAGACGCCCCGTCGGGCCGCCGAAAGCGTCGCACTCGCGAACGGCCCGTCCGGACCACCGATCGACATCTGCTGGACGAGAATCTCGTCGTCGGCCCCCGCGAGCAGTTCGCGGAGTCGCCGCTCGGCGTTGTCCGGACTGACGAGCAGTTCGACACGGTCCGCGTCCAGCGTAGCGGGGGCCGGATCCCGCTGGAAACTGCCGTTGGCCCGTGGCTCCTCGGCCGGCGGGAACGTCCGGCCACGCCGGTACTCGGGCCACGGAACGGCGTCGACGCCCCCGGCGTCGGACCGGAACACCGTCGCGAGGTCCGACGCCACCGCCGCGTCGGGCACGACGACGCCCCAGCCACGGTTCGAGCGCCCGCCGACGCCCGACGGCTTCCAGTTCTCCGAGAGCACGAGGGCAGTGTCGTCTACGACGGCGTACTTCGCGTGGTGATAGTCGTACCTGGCTCTGGGCCCCCCGAGCACCCGGACGGTCACGCCGCCGGCCGCCAGGCGGTCGAGCAACGCCGCCGACCGCCGGGATCGACCGCCGACGGGCGACGCGTCCAGCAGCACGGTCACCGCGACGCCGCGGTCGCTGGCAGCCAGGAGCGTCCGCGTCACGCGCTCGGAGTCGAACGTGTAGCCGGCCAGCAGGATTCGCTCCTCGGCGTCCTCGAGGACGTCGACCGGAACGCCCGGCGAGTCGGGCAACAGGAACGGGCGCACGGCGTCGACGGACCGGGTTGCCACCGGGTGATCGGTCGCACCGAGCGGTTTCCAGCGCCCGTCGGCGTAGAGGTGGCCCGGCTCGGCCGCGCCGTAGACGACTCTGTCGACGACCGTCCCCGACCGTCGGAGGACGAGCGTCTCGCCGGCGTTCGAGAGTGAGAGGCGGCCCGAGACGGCGAGGACCGTCGCGTCGGTGTGCTCCCTGGCGAGTTCGGGGTCGCTCGCGACGGCGACGCGGCCGCCGCCGGTGCCGTTCCCGAGCGAGACGGCCGCGTCGTCGTCCGCGAGGGTCCACGCGGAGTGGTTGGCGGCTTCCGGCAACGAGAGGAGGACGAACTCGCCGCGGTCGCCGTCGGTCACCGGGTCCGGGTAGACCGCGACGATGCGCGGTGCCTCGTCCGACGGAGCGTCGACTGACGACGGGGTCGTCGCCGGGAGATTCGGGGCCGCGTCTGCGCCAGTCGCCCCCGGAACCCCTGCGGCGATACCCGTTGCTCCGAGGAGCGCGACGGCCACCAGGGCGACGGCGAGGGCTCGGGACACGACCCGCTCTGGCTGCGGGATGGGTCATAAATGGTCGGGGGAGGGGGACCTCCCTACGACGAGTCGTCCCCAGCTTCGAGCGGCCGCGCTCGCGTCGTCTCGGCGACGAAGCAGAGCCCGTCGAAGGCGTCGCCGTAGATGTACTCGGCGAGGTGGTCCTCGGGGGCGTCGGGGTCGTAGCTCCATCCCGTCCTGAACCCACGTCGGGGTTCGGAGAGCCAGTCGGCCGTACGGTCGTCGTCCCGCGCGACCCGGAGGTCCACGACGGCGAGGGGTTCGTCGAGTCCGTCGAGGACGGCGTCGACGGTGCCGGGGAGCGGACCGTCGAGGCGGTGCTCGCGGAGTCCCGCCTCGCCGTCCGCCCTACTGACCGCCTGGAACGAGCCACGGCCGAACGAGAAGCCCAGCGCGTAGTAGTCCTCGCCGTGACGCTCGGCCAGGTGAGCGCCGAGGTTCGGGGCCGTCGCGGTGCCGGTCGGGAAGCTGAACGCGGTGCGGTTCAGATGTGCGTCGTGAGCCCACACGACGAGGGTGTCGGCGTCCGCCCGGTCGCGGACCCAGGCGACGTTGTCGGCCATCGTCCGCCCGGGGAATCCCGCAGTTCGGATCGTGCGGAGGTACTCGGATCGGCCGTACTCGGCGGGGGCCTCGCGCTCGAAACAGCCCAGTGCGTCGACCTTGCGCAGTGCCCGTTCGATCACCGTGACGTAGCGCAGCGCCAGCGTTCGGGCACGCTCGGAGGTCGCCGCGAGGTGGCGCGGCCGTCGGTCGGTCAGGTGCGCCCGGAGCGTCGAGACGACCCGTTCGGCCGCCGCGACCCACTCCGTGACGTCGTCGACGGGCGGCGAGTCGTGGTCGTCGTCGACCAGAGCCAGGTCGGCCCCGAGGTCGTCGAGGACGTCGGGGTCGACCGCCTCGAAGTGCTCGCGGAGTCGCCGTACGGCGCCGCTGGTGTGGGTGGCGCCGACGCCGTAGATTGCGACCCGGTCGTCGGGTGGCCGTCCGGCGTTGAACCCGCGGAGCCACTCGACCATCGACAGCACCGGGCGCACCGTCCAGCACTCGACCCCCGCGCCGGCCAGTGCCTCGCGCGGGTCCCCCTCGCCGTGGACGACGTAGTCATGCAGCGCCATCGTCTCCGGGAGGCCCGTTTCGAGGGCGACAGCGCGGACGCCCTCGTCGACGACGAGGCGCCGGACGATACGGTGTTTCAGTTCGAAGAACTCCCGGGTGCCGTGGGTCGCCTCGCCCAGTCCGACCACCGCGGCGTCGGCGAGGCGGTCACAGACAGTCGCGAGTGCATCTGCGTCGGCGTCGGCCTCCGGGTCGGTCGTCGCGAGGGGCGTCGTCGCGTCTCGCAGGCCATCGCGAACGCTCTCCGGAACGGTGTCTTCGTGCTGTTCGTCCGTGGTCGTGGAGTCGGCGTCGTCCGTCATCTGAGTCGTGAGATCGCTGATCGAGCGTGACCGCACGGGGCGCCGCCCGCGAGGCTCCCCGGCGGCGAGAAACGAGTCACTCCCGTCGAACTGGGAGCCTGGCCCCACTCAGCGACGGACGTGTTTCATCGTGTCCACGTCGGTGGGACGACCCAAAACAGTTTGGGGCGAAAGAGAGCCCCACCGCTGGACCCCGGTCGCCGTCCGGCCTACACCGCCTTCTCCGCCTGCGCCTGGACCAGGTACGCCCGGTCGTCGGCGTAGTCCGCGACCTCGTCGAGGGCGTCCTCGGTCCCGATCTGGCGGAGCGCCCAGGCGGCACTGGCCCGGACGGTGTCGGAGTCGTCGTCCGCGAGGACGTCCGACAGCGGCTCGACGGCGCGGGTGTCGCCGATCAGGCCGAGCGCGCGGGCCGCGCGACTCCGCGTCGCCTCGCGGTCGGCGACGAGTTTGTTCGCCAGCGGCTGGACGGCCTCCGCGGCGCCGATCTCGCCGAGCGCCTTGAACGTCACCTTCTGCAGTTGGGGATCGGAGTCCGCGTCGACGAACTCGAGGAGGTCGTCGACGGCTTCTTCGGTGCCGATCTTGCCCAGGACGGTGATCGCCTGTTTGTCGCGCCGCTGGGCCCGGCCGAGCATCTCCTCGGCCGCGGGTTCGGCCTCGGGGCCCATCCGCTCGAAGGCTTCCAGGCAGTGGCGCTCCATGAAGTCCGAATCGAGCAGGTCCAGTGCAACGAGGATCTTCTCGGCCTCGCCGTCTTTCTCGAACAGCTTCAGGGCGTGCCACTCCGGCGGGTAGTCCTTCCGGTGGTCGAGGACGTCGTAGAACCCGTGGAAGTCGAGCATCTCGCGCACCGAGAGGTCGTCCCACTCCTCGGCGGCCTCCAGTTCGTCCGCGAGGCCGTTCGCCGCCTCGAGCAGTGCGTCGATGGTGTCGGCGTCCTCGTCGGCGTCGAGGGTCGCCTCCTCGACGGCCGTCTCGACCTCCTCGAGCGTCGACAGGACTGCCGCCTCGTCGTCGTCCTCGACGGAGAACTCGCCGACGACCGCCTCGTCGGTGAACGAACGGACCGCCGCCACGACCTCGTCCAGTCCGTCGTCCGTCCAGCGGGTGTCCTCGATGGTTCCCCGGGCGTCCTCCAGGACCTCCAGAACGTCCGCGGCGTACGGGCCGCGCTGTTCCTCGAGGTCGTCGCGGAGTTCCCCGAGTCGGTCCTCGAGTTCCGCGACCGGACCGTCCTCGTCGTCGTCCTCTTCCTCGCCGAGGTCGGCGGCCTCCACGTCCGCCTCGACGCCGTCGAGGGTGGCCTCGACCTCGTCCAGGTCGGCTTCGGTCTCTGCGGACTCCAGGGCTTCCTCGGCGTCGTCGAGGCGCGCCCCGAGCGTCTCCGTCGAGAGTTCGGTGGTCTCCTCGTCTGCCGCCCCCTCGTCGGCGTCCGCGTCGGCGTCTTCGTCACTCATCGGCCGCTCACCCGCCCGACGACGGCCTGCTGACTCGTAGCGCTCATACTTCGGAGTCGTGTCGGTCCGTTCCTAAGCGTTTTCATTCGCCCCCGCCCCCGGGCCGGGGTCGGCAGTGTCGGGCGTCGACCCGTGGAGGTGCTCCATGATCCAGTCGCCGCGCCAGTACAGCCACGGGGCCAGAATCATGTACGAGGCCGCCAGCGTGAGCAAGGACAGCGGGAAGGTCCGGTCGATGGCCGTCGGGAACAGGACCGCACCGGCGTGGACGACGCCCATCACGAGTGCGTCACTGACGTGGAGGTCCGGGTAGCGGACCGGCGACACCATCAGGTAGACGAAGCCTCCGGTGGCCACGAGGAGCGTCGTCGCGTCGGTGACGCCCGCCAGCACCGCCGCCGCCAGGAGCGTCGCCGCGAGCGTGCTCGGGGCGCCCTCCGTCGCGTCCATCTCCGTGTCGAAGGCGGTGTACATCCCGAGGCGCAACACGCCCATCGCGACGTACGCCGCCGGGACCGCCGCGACCAGGAATCCCGCTGGCGACATCGCGTCGAAGGTGACGGTCCAGCCCTCGCGGACCACCGCGAACACCATCACCGCCGGCGCGAGCGAGAAAGAGGAGACGTCGGCCAGCGAGTCGAGGTACTCGCCGGCGGCCGAACTCCCGTAGGCGCGGGCGAGGACGCCGTCGAGGCCGTCGGTGATGCCGGCCAGCAACACGAAGCGGGCGGCCAGTCGCGGGTCGTCGAACGCCGCGACGATGGCGAAAAAGCCCAGGCCGGCGTTGGCGACGGTGACCGCGTCGGCGGCGCTGAGTCGCCCGACGAACCGCGGTTCCATGCTCTCCGAGTGGCCCGGGGTGGTCTTGTGCCTTTTCATCGGGCGAGGGCCGTGTGTGGGCCGCGAGAGGACCCTCCGAATCCGACGGGGCGCCCTACGCGCGCCGAGACTGGACGTCGACGGACGCCTGGGCCTCGGCGACAGCGACGGTGGCCTCGACCTGACTGGCCAGTTCCTCGGCGTCGAGGACGGTGCCACGGGACTCCAGCGTGACCCACCCCGCCGACTCGTGCGGATCGCCCGACTGCTGTTCCGCCAGCGTCCCCGATCCCAGCGCGCCGAAGAACGACCGCGTGAGCGGTCCGCCCTCGTCCAGTAGCCACTGCGGCCCGCTCCCGACGGACATCGTGTCGAAGTGTGCCGGCGCCAGGAGCGCGTCCTGCGTCGCTCCCGGGAGGACCTCGTCTCTCGAGAGTTCCTCGCTGTCGTCGTACACCTCGATGCGGTCCCTGCCTTCGGCGTCCGGGCCGCCGCCGAGGGCGCTCCCGACCAGGCCCGGGTCGTCCGCCCGTCGGATCACGACGCCGTCCGGGTCCTCCTCGTCCAGTGCCACCTCGACGATGGTGTAGGAGTTCTTCGTCGACTTGTTCCCCTCGCTACTGGACGCCTCCTCTCGGGTGACCGTCCGGGCACGGACCGACCGGCCGTCGACGGTCCCCGTGAGGTGGGGCGTCGGGAACAGGCCACTCTCCGGGGAGAGTCCGGCACGGCGGCCGACCCGGAGCCACGACAGTTTCTGGAGCAGTCGGATGACGGCCGTGCCGAGGAGGAAGACCACCACCATCGCGGCGAACAGCGACAGTTCCGGGGGCCCGACGGGCAACGCCGGGAGCGAGGACGTCGGGACCGGCGACGGCGCTATCCCGGTCACGACGGCGAAGAAGCCACCCATCGCGACGACCGACCACGCGACGTAGGCCAGCAAGTAACCACTGTGTTTCCGAACCATGCCCGGACGTGTGACGGACGTCACAAAGATACACCCACTACGCACCTAGGTTCAGGGGTCGCGCGCCGGTCGTCGTCCCGGAACGGTTCTTTTTTACCGTCGCCCGGATTACGAGTGGGCACGACTATGCCGAACTCCAAGGGCCCACGCAAGAAGACGCGCAAGAAACTCTCGAACGACCCACGTGAAGCCGGCACCTCGCCGCCCCAGCGATCGATCGCCGAGTTCGACGAGGGCCAGACCGTGCACCTCCGGATCGACCCGAGCGTCCCCAAGGGGCGCTTCCACCCGCGCTTCGACGGCCAGACCGGCGAAGTCGTCGGGGAACAGGGCACCGCCTACCAGGTGAAGATCACCGACGGCGGCAAGGAGAAGACCGTCATCGCAAAGCCCGCGCACCTCCTCGCTCAGCAGGAATGACCATCTTCAAGGAGATCGTCGACGAGGAGTACCTGACGGTGCCCGAGGTCAAGGAGTTGCTGGCGGAGATCGAGCAGGACCGGGCCCTCGACGAGGACCGCGAGATGCAGTACGAACTCGCCCGCTCGATCGAACACGTCAACCGCTTTGCCCTCCTTGACGTCGAGGAGGCCCGTGACCTCGTCGACACACTGTCGGACCACGAGAAGATCGACGAGGCGACGGCGTTCAAGATCGCGAACCTCCTCCCACGGGACCGGGACGAACTCCGCGCGGTGTTCGCCCAGGAGCGGTACTCGCTGTCCGGCGACGAACTCGACGCCGTCCTCGACGACGTCGCGAAGTACGCCTGACACTACTGGCGGACCCCTTCGAACCTGCTCGCCGACGGTCGACGACCCCCGTCCCGGTGAGTCGACCCCGGAGCACGACGGGTCGGGACGGTCCAGATTTAAGTTACGGCTGTTCGTACCGTTGGTACATGAGCGCCTCCGACAGCGACGACGCGGATTCGCGCACGGCCGTACTGCTCGACTTCTACCCGAACGGCCGTTCCGACGGCGGCCGGTACGGTCGCCAGCCCACCGGATTCGCCGTCGACACCGTGAACTTCTCCCTCTACGAGATCGTCTTCGAGGACGACGCCGACGTGTCGATCGGCGACGACGTCGTCGTCCACCCGCCCGAGGAACGGACCGGGACCAAGCGCGTCCGGGAAATCGACTACGACGACCTCTCCGGCGGGGCGCAGTCGGAACTGGAGTACGTCGTCGAGGAGTTGCTCGAGGAGGAGGAAAACCGGTTCGTGGACTTCTTCAACGAGGCCGGAGCGATCACCCTCCGGCTCCACCAGTTCAACCTCCTGCCGGGGATCGGCGACAAACTCCGGGAGAACATCATCGACCAGCGAAAGCGCCGGCCGTTCGACGGCTTCGACGACATGGAGGCGCGGGTCTCGGGCCTGCACGACCCGAAGGGCGTCCTCGTCGACCGAATCCTCGAAGAGGTCGAGGAGGACGACCTCAAGTACTACCTGTTCGCACGCGACGAGGAGTGATTCGGGTTCTTTTCGTTCAGTGCCGGTAATCGCCCGTACGCTACGGACAATCACCCGGTGACAGTGAAGCTGGCTCGTGCGAATCCGCCGGTTCGGCCAGCGGTGCGAACGCGTACACTCGACCGATGGGCGAGCGCACGCGAACCACCGGGCTTTACTCACCGCAGGGCGTAGCGGGGTTCGATGAGTGACCCCCGCTACGGGACCCGTGATCCGCGACGGTTACTCGACCGAGCGGGGACCACGGGCGACAGGCGACGCGACCAGCACTTCCTAGTCGACGACCGGGTGCTGGATCGGCTCCCATCGTACCTCCCGGACTCGGCCGACCGGTCGCACGTCCTGGAGGTCGGTCCCGGTCCCGGCGCCCTGACCGACCGACTGCTCGCGGACGCGGACCGCGTGACCGTCGTCGAGCGTGACACGGACCTGGCCGCGTTCCTGCGCGAGGAGTTCGCGAGCGCCGTCGAGGAGGGACGCCTGACGGTCGTCGAGGGCGACGCGACGGACGTGTCGCTGCCGCCGGTTACCGCGTCGGTGTCGAACCTGCCCTACGGCGCGTCGAGCGAGATTCTGTTCGGGCTGTTGCCCCGCGAAGTCCCGCTGGTGCTGATGGTCCAACGGGAGTTCGCAGAGCGCCTGGCCGCCGAGCCGGGAACCGACGAGTACGGCCGACTGTCGGTAACGGCGGGCCACTACGGCGACGTCGAGGTCGTCGAACCCGTCCCGCCGGAGGCGTTCTCGCCGCCACCGGCCGTCGACAGCGCCGTGGTCAGGATCGAACCGCGCGACCCGGAGTACGACGTGCCCGACGACGACCTGTTCGCCGACCTCGTGACCGGAATGTTCACCCAGCGGCGCAAGACCGCCAGGAACGCCGTCCGGAACACGGCCCACATCTCGGGGCTGGACGACCCGGACGCGGTGGTCGCGGCTGCCGACGGGACCCTGATGGATCGACGGCCCGGGACGCTCGCGCCGGCGGAGTTCGCGGCGCTGACGCGCCTGGCCCACGAGGTGGGAATCGATGACTGAGCCGGGACGGAGCAACGTGGGAGGTGGCGAGCCGTGGTCGACGTGACGGTCCTGGCGAACGTCCTCTCGGAACTGTTCAACGGGCCGATAGAGCGGACCGCCGCGACGCTCGCGGTGTTGATCGGTGCCGCGGCTGTGGCCGCCGTGACGCGACGGTACGGGGAGCGTCTGGGGACCGTCACTCGGCCAGTGGTTGCGGACGTGGTGACGACGGTGCTGTACCTGACCGCACTCGCGGGGGCGACCGTGGTCAGTGCCGCGATATGGGACCAGATCGAACTGGTCTTCAGCGTCGTAAACGCGGACACGCTCGACGCGGAAACCGTGCCGCGGCTGGTCGTCTCGGGCGTCGTGATCGTCCTCATGCGGGTCGTCGTGGGGTTCGTCAGGCGCGTGATCACGCGGCTGGTCGAGTCCAGAGCCGCGGTCGACCGTCACGAGGGGGAGATCCTGGAGTACGTCGCCGGACTGATCCTGTACGCGACGGCGTTCGTGGTGTTGCTGGGCGTCTGGAACTTCGACCTCCAGGGGCTGTTGATCGGCGCCGGCTTCCTCGGCATCGTGATCGGCATGGCCGCGCGTCAGTCCCTCGGAGCGGTGTTCGCCGGCGTCGTCCTGATGTTCTCGAAGCCGTTCGAGGTCGGCGACTGGATCGTCGTCGGCGAGGACGAGGGCATCGTCCAGGACATCTCCATCGTGAACACCCGGATCCGCACGTTCGACGGCGAGTCGGTGATCATCCCGAACGACATGGTCAACTCACAACAGGTCACCAACCGCACGTACCGCGAACAACTGCGGATCGAACTCGAGGTCGGCGTCGACTACGAGGCGGACGTGGAACGAGTGCGCGAGGTGGCCGTCGACGCGATGGAGTCGGCCGACCTGGTGCTCGACGCGCCGGCGCCGCGGGCGGTCGGCAAGCGGTTCGGTGACTCCGCCATCGTCCTGGGGTTGCGCTACTGGATCTCGGACCCGAGTGCAGACCGGATGTGGCGGGCGAACACGAACGTCATCCAGCGGGTCAGGGCCGCCTTCGGCGAGGAGGACATCGAGATTCCGTTCCCGCAGCGGGCGCTGTCGGGCCGCGGTGGCGCCTTCGAGGTCGCGTCCGACGGCCCGGTCGGAGAGCGGGAGCGCGAGGCCGAACCGACGACCGACGGCGGGAGTGCCGACCGGTGACCGGAAGTGAGCCCGACGACCTCGCGGAGCGTCGGGGCCTGGACCGGACGGTGTACGAACCGGCCGAGGACTCGATGTTGCTGGCGAACGCGGCGGCCGACGTCGTCGCGCCGGCGGACCTGGTTCTGGACGTCGGCACGGGGTCCGGCGTCGTCGCCTCGGTCGTGCGGGACGAGACGGGTGCGAGGGTCGTCGCCAGCGACCTCAACCCCCACGCCTGCCGTCGCGCCCGGGCGGACGGGCACGAGGTGGTCCGCGGGGACCTCGTCGCACCGTTCGACGACGCCGCGTTCGACGTCGTGACGTTCAATCCGCCGTACCTGCCGACCGCTCCCGAGTCGGAGTGGGACGACTGGATGGAGACGGCGCTGTCGGGCGGCGAGGACGGCCGGGCGGTCGTCGACCCGTTCGTCGAGACGGTCGGTCGCGTCCTCGCCCCCGGCGGACGGGCCCTGGTACTCGTGAGTTCGCTGACCGGCGTGGACGCGGTCGCGGACCTCGCCGTCGAGAACGGCTGTCACGTCGCGACCGTCGCCGAGGAGTCGTTCCCCTTCGAGACGCTGACGGTGTTGAAACTGGTGCCCGACGGCATCTGAGCGCTCACCAGTCGAGCGGTTCGCGGTCGTGCCAGAACTTCCCGCCGGGCGCGTCCGGCGCGAACCGTGCGAGCCAGATAGCCGTGTCGGCACCTTCCTCGGGGGTTCGGGGCGCTTCGTCGCCGCCGATACCGGTCTGAACCCACCCCGGCGACGCCGAGTTGGCGATCAGTCCCTGGTCCGCGTACGTGCCGTCGAGGTGGACGGTCAGACCGTTGAGTCCGGTCTTCGTGATGGAGTACACCCCTCTCCCGGCGTCGATGCCCGTCGATAACTGGCCGCCGCGACTGGAGACGTTGACGACGCGTGGGCCCTCCCGGCGCAACAACAGGGGGAGCGTGTGCTGACAGAGGTGGATCGGTCCCGCGAGGTTCGTCGCGATCGTGCGGTCGATGCCGTCGGGCTCGGACAGTCCGACGGGCATCGGCGGCCCCCCGATGCCGGCGTTGTTCACCAGGACGTCCAGGTACCCGAACTCGTCGTCGATGCGACCGGCGACTGTGGCCATGTCGGACCGCTCCGTGACGTCGAGTTCGACCGGCCTACGGTCGGTCCCGTCGACCGCCGACGGGTCGCGTGCCCCGGCGTACACCGTTGCGCCGCGGTCCACGAGTGCGTCCGCGATGGCCTTCCCGATGCCGCGGTTCGCACCGGTGACCAGGACCACCTGGCCGTCGAGACTGTCGTACGTGTCGACTCCCATGGCCCACGAGTCGGGGGTGACGGGGTTAAATCCGGGTGCTGGGTGAAACCGGGTCTTCACTCCGAGAGAAATAACCTCCAAGAATATCTGTAACGAGTAAATATTATAACTATGCATCTCGAAGCGGGTGACACGCATGACAGATATCGTCTCGACGACGTTCGGACTGTGTCCACTGCCCGACGACGCGAAGTCGGAACTCTCCGACCGCAAGGGCCACCAGAAGGAGGACCTCATCGACGGCTCCGAGGGCGAGGAGGTCACTGACGCGTACCGCCGCGCCCGGGAGACCGTCGTAGAGGACCAGGTCGCGGTCGGCCTGGACCGCGTGGTGGAGGGCCAGCTCCGGTGGGACGACATGCTCGCACACCCGCTGGCGGTCCACGACGCCGTCGACACCAGGGGCATCGTCCGGTACTACGACAACAACAACTTCTACCGAGAGCCCGCGGTGACCGGTGCCCTGGACGCCGACGGCGACGTCGCGGCCGAACTGGACGCCGCGGCGGCGTACACCGACGACCTCCAGGCCGTGTTGCCGGGTCCCTACACCCTCGCGGACCTGGCGACCGACGAGTACTACGGCGACGAGGCCGCGTTCCTCGAGGCGATCGCGGAGTTCCTGGCCGGGGAAGTCGGCGCGTTCCCGGACGTCGAGACGCTCGCCCTGCTGGAGCCGTCACTGATCGCGAACCCGCCGGGTGACGGCGCCGACGAGCGTGCGAGCGAGGCCATCGACCACGTTGCCAGTGCCGCCGACGCCGAGGTGATCGTCCACTCGCCGTGGGGGGCCTACGACGAGAAGGTCCACGCACACCTCCTGGACGCCGACATCGACGCCCTCGGCTACGACCTCGTCAGCGACCACGAGGAGAACTGCTTCCTCATCAACGAGTACGGCACCACGGACGACGTGGCACTCGGCGTCGTCGACGCGCAGAACACCCGTCTCGAGACGCCCGAGATCGTCGCAGACCGCGTCGAGTGGGTCGAAGAGCAGACCCCAGTCACCGACTTCGAGACGGTGTACCTCGCACCGAACACCGAACTGTTCTACCTGCCCTACGAGACGTTCCGCGAGAAACTCGGCGCGCTCGCGGCGGCGCCGGAGCAAGTCGCCGTCTCCGCGGAGGTGGAAGCATGAGCTCCAAAGATGAGTTCCGGCCGGACGACCACGAGAACGACCACTTCCTGCTGACGACCGTCGTCGGCAGTTACCCCAAGCCGAAGTGGCACGACCGCGCACGGCAACTGTACCAGGACGACGACGCCGACTTCGACGAGGGCGCCTGGGAGGAGTCGAAAGACGACGCCAGCCGCGTCATCACCGAGGAACACGAGCGGGCGGGCCTGGACGTCGTCGTCGACGGCGAGATGCGGCGCAACGAGATGGTGGAGT
>CAZIVN010000022.1:10965-16479 GCA_964542685.1 uncultured Halobacteriales archaeon | reverse complement strand
GACGTCGCCGATGACGCGGGCCTGGTCGGCGGTGAGGATCCCGCCCGGAACCTTCGTCCGGAGCATGAAGTAGCCACGCTGTTTCTGGTGGTAGAGACCGACGAGTTTCAAATGATGGGGGACTCGAAGACCCTCGACGAGATCATGTTCGACCGGGGGTGGACCGAGGAGAAACTGGAGGACGAACTGTTCAAGCGACGGGTCATCATCGCCTACCTCATCAAGAACGGCCTCAACGAGTACACGGAGGTCGCGGCGACGGTCCAGGCGTTCATCAACGACCCGGAGACCATCCTCACCCTGATCGCGAACGGTCAACTCGAGGAGAGCCTCGAGGACCTCCGCGAGATGGAGTCCATCCTGCTGAACGTCGACCCCGAAGAGGAGGAACTGGTTCCCCGCCCCGACCCGACCGACGAGGTGTACAACGAGGCGACGGACATCCTCGAGCGGGCCGAGGAGTCGCTGTTCGACGACTACCGCGGTGCGGTTCCCTCGGGCCTGGCGAGTGCGCTCTCGGGCGTCGAGCAGGCCGAGGAGCCGGAACTCGACGACGAGGGCGACGAGGAGATGGACTTCGGCGGCGCCTTCGAGGAAGACGCCGACGAGGGATTCGACGTCGAACCCGGCGACGACTTCGGGTTCAGTGGCGCGACTGGCGACGAGGAAGTCGCCGACGAGGGGCCGGACTGGCTCAGTGACGAGGGTGGCTTCGACTTCGGCGGCGACGACGGCGAGAGTGCGGGTGCCGGCGCAGGCGCCACGGACCAGACCGCAACGGCTGACGCGTCGGCAGGTATCGGCGACGCCGCCGGAGCGGGCACGGAGAGCGAGCCGCCGGAGACCGGCGGCGCGCCGGCGACACCGGAGCAGGTAGAGCCACCGGCGACGACCGAGAGCGAGGCGCCCGAGGCGGAGGCGTCGAGCGACCCCCGGGAGGCGACGGCCAACGGCGGGACGGCCTCCCCGTCCGTCGGCGGGGCCGACACGCCCGACGCGACCGGCCAGCCGGAACTGGAGTCCGGAAGTCAGAACGCCGGGGCGGCGAGCGACGATCCGATCTTCAGCGAACCGGACGACGGGGACGCGGAACTGTTCGACGACGAGAGCGGACTGTTCGACGACGACGAGGACTTCGAGGACGGGTTCGACGACGTCGACGACGGCTCGATCTTCACCGAGGAGGAGACGGTCTCCTCGAGCGGCGGTGGCGGCATGTTCGGCACGGCTGGCGACGAGAGCGGGGAGGACCTGCTCGAAGAGGCCGGCGACCTGTTCGGCGGCGGTGGCGACTCCGAGGAGACCGCCGAGAGCGCGCCCGACGTGGAGCCCGACCCCGAACCGGACCCCGAACCGGAAGCCGGTGGGACCGCGACGTCCGGCACCGAGGCGGAACGGACCGACGAAGCGGGCTCTGACGCCGAGACGGAGCCGACCGTCGACGCGGAGTCCGACGCCGAAGCCCCGAGTGAGCCCACGGCAGGCCAGGACGACGCGACCGGCGACGGGGCGTCGGACGCGGTAGACGCTTCGGACGTCGACGACGCGACCGGGGAGGACCGCGAGCCCGGCGGCACTGAGCGCGACGACGCTGACGCAGACGGCACCGACGCCGACGACCCGGCCGCGGAGAACGATCCGATCTTCGCGGACGACGAGGAGACGGACGACGAGAGCGGTGTCCTCGACGACGGTCCCGAGGACGAAGCCGGCGACGACGACGGTATCTTCGGCGGCGACGGTGCCGACGGGGGCGACGACGACGGTGCCGACGAGTCGTCGGCCGACGGCGAGGAGAGCATCTTCGGCGGCGAGGAGACGGACGCCGCGGACGGCGGCGAGGGCGAGAGCGGCGACGGCGGTATTTTCGACGAAACCGACGACGCGGACGGCGAATCGGACGACGGGGGTGGTGGAATCTTCAGCGAGGATTCGGCAGACGACGAGGCCGACGACGGCATCTTCGGGTCGGAGGGAGGTGACGAGGAGTGAGCCTCGACACCGTCGACGAGAACTCGACCGGGTTCGGAGGCAGTGCAGACAGCATCGGTGACACGTTCTACCCGCTGTACGAGCGCCTGTTCTCCGAACAGAGCGAGTTCGTCAAGGACATCGACCGGAAACTGTCACAGGCCCGGATGTCGGACACCGTCGAGATGTACCTCTCGCGGTCGCTCGGCATCGGCGTCATCAGCGGCCTGTTCCTGTGGATCCTCGGGACGCTGGTCGGCTACACGCTGTTCGCGACGGGGATCATCCAGATCGACGAACTGATCGGCCTGCCGGCCAGCGGGACGCTCCTGACGATTATCGAGACGCTGCGGATCCCGTTTCTGGTGTTCTCGACCGGCCTGTTCTTCGGATCGATCGGGTTCGCGATGGGGTTCGGTGCGCTCGTGGCCGTGCCCTACTCCCGGGCGTCATCGCGCAACCGGGAGATCAACATGCTGCTCACCGACGCGGTGTCGTACATGTACGCCCTCTCGGTGGGCGGTCTGAACCAACTGGAGATTCTGGAGGCGATGGCACAGGCCGAGGACACCTACGGCGAGGTCGCACGGGAGTTCCAGAGCATCATCCAGGAGACGGAGTACTTCGACACCGACTACCGGACGTCGATCCGCAACCAGGCCCTGGAGACGCCCAGTGACGAACTGAGTCAGTTCCTGACGGACATGCTGTCCATCGTGAACAGCGGCGGTGACATGGAGGCGTTCCTCAGCGACAAGAAGGACAAGCACATGCGGACCGCCAAACAGCAACAGGAACTGACCCTCGAGACCCTCGAGCTGTTCGGCGAGATGTACATGACGCTGTCGCTGTTCCCACTCCTGTTGATCATCATCCTCGTCATCATGCAGATGCTGGGCCAGGCCCAGGCCATCATGCTGTACGGGACGGTGTACGGGTTGATCCCGCTGACGGGACTCGGCTTTCTCGTGCTGGTCTCGACGGTCAAGCGCGACGAGCCCGGCGACGGGTACCTCCTGCCGGCCGGCGCGAGTGACCGCCTGCAGACGAGGGACAGCGGCCTGCTGAACCTGGGCCTGATCGAGCAGTTCACGGGCGAACACAACGTCTTCGACCGGATCAAGAGCCGCGAAGGGACCTACGAGACGGTCCAGGTGCTCCGGCGGCCACACGCCTTCTTCCGTGACAATCCGCTGTACACGCTGGCGCTGACGGTGCCGGCGACGCTGGTCATCGTCGTCACGGCGATGGTGACCAACGCCGTGCCCCTCCAGTGGGACGGCGTCTGTGCCGGGAAGAACGCCGCCGAAGTTGCCTGTACGAGCAGTCAGGCGGCGACCAACGACAAGGGCGAGAAGGTCGTACTCACCGCGGGGATGGTCCAGCAACCGGTCTGGAGCACGTTCATGTACGTGTACGTCCCGGTGTACGTCATCTTCCTCCCGCTGGCGGTGTTCCGGGAGTGGAACGTTCGCTCCCGGAGTGCGATCGTCAAGAACATGTCCGAGAACCTCCGGAAACTGGCGAGTGCGAACGACACCGGCCAGACGCTACTGGAGTCGCTCAACACCGTCTCGGAGACCACCTCGGGCAAACTGGCGAGGGAGTTCGAGGCCATGCACAAGAAGGTCAACTACGGGATGAGCCTCCGGGAGGCCCTGGTGGAGTTCAACAACAAGTACCACATCCCGCGGCTCTCGCGGACGGTGAAGCTCATCTCGAAGGCCCAGGAGGCGTCGAGCCAGATCACGGACGTGCTCTCGACGGCCGCACAGGCCAGCGAGAACCAGGACGACATCGAGCGCGAGCGCAAGTCGCGGACGCGCATGCAGGTCGTGATCATCATCATGACCTACCTGACGCTGCTCGCCGTGATGGCCATCCTGAAGACGCAGTTCCTGGACACGATGACCGAGGTGCAGGCCAGTACGTCGAGCGGCGGTGGCGGCGGTGCCGGCGCCACGCAGGGACTCGGCTCGAGCATCAACACCGGCCTGCTGTCGCTGCTGTTCTTCCACGCGGTGACGATGCAGGCGATCCTCTCCGGGTTCATCGCGGGCTACATCCGCGACGCCGACATCCTCAGCGGCCTCAAGTACGTGCTCGTGCTGGTTTCGATCGCACTCGCCGCGTGGGCAGTGGTCGCCTGACATGTCGGCGGGACTCGCTTCCGGTGACCGCGGGCAGACGCCACAGGACTTCGCCATCGGGATGAGCATCTTCCTGCTGGCGGTGTTGACGGTCCTGGCGTTCGTCCCCTCCATCTTCACGCCGTTTACCGCCCCGGAGACGGCCGTCTCCGGGCAGGGCGACAGAGCGAGTACGGCGGTCATGAGCGAGTTGACCGTCGACGGGAGTTCGACGACGCTGAACGCCTCGAAGACGGAGATCTGGTTCAACACGAGTCAACGACAGTCTCCGGACGACTTCGCTGAGTCGCTCGGCATCGAGTCGTACCGGGAGGTAAACGTCACGATATACCGACTGAACGACACCAACAGCAGCGAGATCGTGACGCTGTCGGCGAACGGGAACACGACGAACCTGACCGCCGGGGAACCGTACGACGGGCAACCGTCGTCGACGATGGTCCGGATCGTCCGGATTCCGAACGCGTCGGCGTGTCAGCCCGCCTGTCGGATGGTGGTCCGCGTATGGTGAGCGACGACCGGGCACAGGCGTTCACGCTGGAGGGGTTCATCGCGGCGGTGGTCGTGCTGTCGGCGCTCCTCTTTGCGCTCCAGTCCATCGTCATCACGCCCTCGACCGGCGGCCAGATCGGTGGCCAGACCGAACGGAGCCTCCAGCAACAGGCCGGCGACGTCCTGGCGACCAACGCCGAGTCCGGAAACCTCTCGCGGGTCGTGCGCTACTGGGACCCGTGTGACGACGACAACTTCCACAACGCCAACTCCTTCGGCTACGCGACGGCGAGCAACATCACGGACGGGAAGTACGCACTCGGTGCCTTGCTCAACGGCACCTTCGAGAACCGCGGACGGCCGTTCAACGTGGTCGTGGAGTACCACACGAACAGTTCCACGGCCGGGTGGGCGGCCGGACAGACCGAGAACATCACCGTGTTCCGCCAGGGCGCCGTGAGCACCCAGTCGGTGGTCGCGACCCGGACGGTGGTCCTGTACGACGACCAGAAACTGACCGCGCCGCCGGCCAGCGACACGCGCCTGGAGGACGTCGACGCTCAGGCGTGTGCGGACGATCCGGAGTTCGCCATCCCCGACGCTGCACCGGACAGCGAGGTGTACAACGTGGTCACGGTGAAGGTGATCGTGCTATGAGCGGCGACGCACCCATCGACCGCGCGAGCGAGACGGCTCAGGTCGTCCTCGTGGGCGCCGTCGCCATCGCCTTCATCATCATCGGCCTGGTCCTCGTCGCGAACACGGTCCTGTTCACGGAGAGCGTCGGATCGGAACGCTCGCTGGGGTCGACCGACGATACCGCCGACTTCCAGCGACTCGCGCGCGACGAGACGGCCAACGTCGTCTACCGGGTCAACGAACAAAACAACTTCAGCGACCG
>CAZIVN010000022.1:0-10865 GCA_964542685.1 uncultured Halobacteriales archaeon | reverse complement strand
ACGACGACCGCGCGGTGTCAGTCGCCGTCAACCACGTCCTCGCAATCGGCATCACGACGGTCCTGATCACGACGCTGTTGTACGGCGCGGGCAACGTCCTCGGGCAGCAGGACGACCGTGCGACGCAGAACCAGTTGCGGACGGTCGGCGACCGCCTGGCGAACCAGGTCACGACGGCCGAGTCGCTGGCGAAACGCAACGGCGGGAGTGCTGTGGTCCAGACGAACCACCCCGAGCGCATCGTCGGCGACGCCTACGAGATAGAACTACTGAATGGGAGTGACTGTGGCTACAACACGAGGGGCTGTCTGCGCCTCTCGACGGTCGGTTCCGGGAGCACGGAGGTCACGACGCCGGTCAGAGTGGACAATATAACGGAATCGACAGTGTCCGGCGGGCCTATCGCCATCGTCTACGATCAGGACGGCGCTAGACTCGTTGAGTCGTCGAGCGACGCGAACCCGGGGAACGGGGCGCCCGTGCCGCCGGAAGACGACCCTGCCGTGGCGCCGATCGGTGGCGCAGTCGGTGAGACGCGGACGCAGTACGGCGGCGGTGGTGGTGGCGGCGGCGGTGGTGGTGGTGGCGGTGGCGATGGACAACTTGCTTCTGACCCAGTAATGAGTGACAACTCGGTCGGTCCACCTACGAAAAAGGCAGAATATGAAGTGGATTGGATGCTCACCAATACGAGCAATCTAGCCAAAGTTGCAGTCGAGTTCAAACAACCTGGAAAGTATACTGAGTGGGAGAATGATACGGCCCCGGCTCAAGACGGTTCTGTTACTTGGAGTAAAACTGGCGGCAGTGTGTATGGCAAAGATCACGAAATCACAGTGTACGTAATCAATACGGACGGTGACATCGTCGACCAGTACTGCCAGCGAGACAATGCAGACGGATCTGACAACTTCAACAACTGCTAATGTTCGACTCGTTATGCCACTCCGTCCGTGACGACCGCGCCGTCAGCGACGTCCTCGCCTTCACGATCGTCTTCTCCATCATCATCACGTCGGTGGCGCTGACCTACACCATCGGTTTCGGCGCCATCCAGGACGCCCAGGAGGGCGAACAGTCCCGGAACGCCGAGCGTGCGATGGTCGCGCTGGGGACGAACTTCGAGGCCGTCGAGCGCGGCGAGGTGGCGGGGCGGGCCGGCCAGGTCGCACTGCGTGGCGGGGCGCTGGACGTTCCGGACGACGCGACGATGAACGTCACCGTGGTCAACAGCTCGGGGGCGACGACCAGCGGCGACGTCACCATCGGGTCGCTGACCTACACGCAGGAGGAGACGGAGCTGGCCTACCAGGGCGGTGGCGTGTTCCGGTCGGACGACGGCAACAGCATCGTCGTCCAGCAGCCCCAGGTTCGCTGTGGCGACGACCGCGCGGTCGTGACCATCGTCCAGCTTGTGTCCGACGAGAGCGGCATCAGTGGCCAGACGAGCGTCGAGATCACCGCCGCCGCACAGGGGTCGCCGTCGCTCGTCTACCCCAGCGAGACGCGTTCGGCCAGCGCCCAGCAGGTGACGTTGAACCTCAGCAACACGCGCCACGGCGAGGCCTGGGAGCGGTACCTCACCGAGGACGACAACCAGTGGGAGGCCGACGGCGGCGGTGACTTCACCTGTCGCCTCGGCGGCGACGGCGGCCAGGTGATCGTCCGCCTGGTTACGATCGACATCTCGGTGGTCTGAGGCGTTCCGACGGTCCGACATCGTCGCGTGCGCGTACGAACGACTTCACCTTCCTCGGTCTGTGGGTCCTCAGCTTTTCCTCGCTCTGTGGCTCCACCCGTGCCTCGGCTCACTGGACTGCCGGCGGGGTGTTTTCACTCCGCGACAGCCCGCTGAGGGCGGTCGTCGCGGCGCGGGTCCCGTCCGACGAAGATTGAACTCGGAGCTCCCGTGAGCCGAGAATCGGTGTCGTCCCGTCGACGCGAACCCGCGATGCCCGGCGATCAGCTATCGTCGTCGTCATCATCGACGACGACCTGGCTGTTGGTGATCCGGATGACGAAGTTGTTGTCTTGGGGGCCGTTGTCGTCGTCCCGGACCGTGTTGTCGACCTCCGTGCCGACGCTGGTGTCGCTGCCGTCGCCGGAGTCGTCACCGCTGACCGAACTGCAGTTGTCCATGCAGGACCACTGGAAGTTCTCGAACTCGTAGAGGAGCACTGCGTCGTTGTAGTCGGGGTCGCTCCCGCCGTTGAACGCGTCCTCGAACTTGGTGTCCTCCTCACTGAGTTCGAACAGGAACACGACCTGCCGGTCGTTCAGTTGGAGGTGCCCGGATTCGTTGACGTACGGCCCGAGCATCTCCTCGAACGACCGCTGTTCGTCGCCGCCGGCCTCGACGTTTGGCACCTTGTCGCCGTCGCGAAGGATCTTCACGTTGCCGACGTTGCTGTCCCCGTCGACGCTGATGTTGACCCACGTGCCGTTGTCACTGGTGGCGCCGAGGTCGTACATCGTCTCGCCGTTTACCGATTCCGTGTTGCCGGTGTAGTCCAATTTTAGTGGTTTGTACGATTTCGCAGTGACGCTGAAGTTGGTCCCTCCTTTTAGGTCGGTGATGGTGTGGCTGTTGACTTCGGCGGCCGTCGGCCAGTTCGTGTCGTTGTCCCTCGCCCAATTCCCCGGGTCGACGTCTGGCCACGGTTCGACACTTCTCTCGTTGCCGTCTTTCTCGGCGTTCAGAGCGAGCTGGATCGGCGTGTTCGTGATCGTGCGCCCCTTCGAGACGGTCACCTGGTAGAACTTGCTGATGTAGTTTTTCTCCTTGTACACCTTCACAGTGTACTCCTCGCCCGGTTGTGCGTCGAACCTGGCATAGACTAAACTCGGCTCGTCTGAATCGCTCCGGTTGATACTCGTGAAGTTGTCGACGACGACATCTCCGTTCTTGTCTCGGATCTCTATCCCGAGAGTTCCCTCAGTGTCGTAGAGCGTCGCTGTCACCTCGGTTTCGGTCGCCGATCCTCCAGACGGGGCAGTAAGAGTGAACGTCTCGTAGGTGTAGTTCGAGTCGGTACTGTCCCAGGACCGGTCTAATTCACTCACATCTTGCTCCCAGTAGTTAGGACCGTTCAGGCTGAACTGGTCTGAATAGTCGTCGTCCACCGAGTAGTAGTCGAGTGCAAACGGACTAACCGTGTAGATCCCGGACAGTTCCGTTCCGAGCAACGTCGTGTTGACGTCGAACGACTCCAACCGCCAACTCGTCCCGTTGACGGTCACCGTCTCGTTGGTCGACAGCGTCCCGTTCGGACTGTCACCGGTCTCGTCGATCGCCGCGTCGCCGTCGTCGCCATCGCCCGGCGCGCCGTCCGTCGTCCCCAGGCTCACCTCGGGGGGATTGGTATTCAGCAGTGCCTCGTCGAAGTGGAAGTCCGCTTTGTCGCCGCTTGGCCCCTCGAAGGTGAGTTCGCCGCCGACCAGGGCGCCGTAGACGGCCACGGACCCCTTGACGGTCATCGACCCGGTGTCGCCGTCCGTCGGGGCGTACACGACACCCGTGAAGGTCGTCCCGGGAGTTGCTGCAGCGCTCGTCTGTTTGACCGTGACGTCGCAGTTTGCCGTGCAGTACATCCAGTTGCGCCAGGTCTTGTCGTTCTCGATGGTCACGGACGAGTTCTCCGAGACGGTGATGCTATCGTTGACGTAGAAGACGACCTGGCCGTCGCCGACGATTTCGAGGCTGTTCCCGTCGGAAATATCGAAGTCGCCGCCGACGCCGATCACGATCAACTCGCCGCCCGTCGTGTTCAGCGTCACTGTTTGGTCCCTTGTGCTGTTATCGAGAACGAAGTCGTCGACGTAATACTGCCCGGGACCGATCTCCCCGCCGCTGTCGTTGACCGCCCGGCTCTCGATGGCGTCGGTTCGCCAGTTCGTGTGGTTACCCGACGCGAGGTGGTCGATCTTGTTCCTGACCCTGTCAGTGACGGGGTCGGCGCCGTCGATGCTGGCATTGGGAATCACCTCGCCCGTGACGGTAGTGTCGGCGGGCCCGGTGACACTCCCGTTGTGGACGACGTCACCCTGGATGGAGTTCGAGTTGCTGTCGATTTCGACGTCGCCGTCGGCGATCACTGTCCCTTCGACTGTGACCTGCCCGTCGACGACCACGTCCCCGTCGACGACGAAGCTCCCCTCGTCGCTCTGACTCGTGCTGTAAGAGCCAGCCGACGAATTGAAACTGTCGACGTCCGTCTGTTTGAGAACGGTGTTACTGCCGGCGTTCCCGGTCGAGTACAGCGCGCTGTGGTGCACTTCGTCGGGACTCTCTGCCTCGGTCATGTCGGTCGGGATCCGTCCCAGGGGTGCTTCCTCGACGACGACCGTCTGGTTGGTGTCGTAGACGGTCACGGTGGCCTGGTCGCCGAACTCGTCTTGCAGGTACCGGCCCCAGGCCTCGTAGTAGGAACTGTTCTGGATTCGGATGGTGATGTTGTCGATCCGGATCGCCCCGTCGTGGGTGATCTTGCTCGTGTTCGACCCGCGCATGCACATCGACTCCTCGAGTTGCCGCTGTGCATCCTGAGACATCGTCGCGTTCCGTCGTGCCCGCACCGTGTCGCCGCTGTCGTCGAGGTCGCCGCTGACACTCACCATCGGGAAAGTGATCGTCCGGATGCGCTGTCCGTTGGTGACCTCGGTCTGGTAGGAGAGCCCCGGCGAGGACACCATCGTACTACCGTTTCCCGTTCGTTTCCAGACGCCACCGGCCTGGTATGCGACGGTCCCACGATCGTTCTCGTAGACGATCGACCCCACCTCCATCCGGGCCCTGCAGTCGGGGTGTGAGTTCACCTGGAACACGATCGACCCGTCGGCGACGATTTCGGCGTCCTCGGTCGCGGACGTGTCGAGCGATATCTCCGTGACGTCGTCTCCGTTGCTCGCCGCGACGGTCGCCAGTTCGTTCTTCACCTCCTCCATGTTCCGCTCCGCCGTCTCCAGTTCGGTCTGTTCCCGGATCGTGTCGGTCGCCTGCATTCCGAAGTAAAACGTAAACGTCGCTGCAGTGAAAACGAAGGCGAACAGCAAGACGACGCCGATGAGTTCTGACGTTGCCCGTCTCTCGTTCCCCCATGCCCGTTCCATGACTGTTCGTTCTTCTTCGTCAGTATAGTTCCGAGAAACATAAATATGGTGGGAGAAGTTAATTTTCTATTGGTAGACTATAGAATTTTCTAAAATCCGAAGGAATAATACTTCCGTCCGGACCTGCCGTTCGAGTGTCACTTCTTCCTCCACGCTCTGGGTCGTCGTCGGAGGATCGAACCGTAGTACGGCGCAGGGACCGTTCCGACTACGGATGTGTTACTCACTAGCACGTTTCAAATCCAAACTGCGTCGCGAGTTCGCGGTAGTGGTGTCGATACCCGGTCTCGGTTCGTGTTTCATTATTCACCAACCGGAATACGATAAATATATGTGTATCTGAGGGGAAATATGAGACATGATTCGGGAACTAATGGCGTTCGTACTGATGCTCGTACCGGCTGTCGTCCTCGTCGCCCTGGCGCTTTTCTGACTCCTACCGCTCCGGCCAGTCGCCCTGGAACATCACCCGGAGGCCGGCGGCACTGGCCAGCCCCTCCACTGCGGTCCGTGCTTCCGCCTCGTCCAGGTCCGTCGCGAGGTAGTGGCCCGTCGGGAGCTGTCGCGTCGGGCCGTCCCCGACGGGTTCGTCGGTCAACACGACCCTGGCGTCGTCGGCGGGTGCCCAGGGCGTCTCGAGTCCTCTGAGCAGCGCCCGCTGTCGCTCGAGTAGCTCCGCAGTCTGGAGGAGTGCCGACAGGGGTGCGCTCCCGCCGACGGCACCGACGCTCGAGCGGCCGTCGAACAACCGCACGACGAACTCTCGCTCCGAGTCGCCGCCCTCGTCCGCGCTCGCATCGGCGCCCCGCTCGACTGCCGCCGCGGAGCCGTCGGGGTCTGCTGTAACCTGCGCGTTCCCGCTCCCGGGTTCCGCCTCGGCCCCGTCCGGGCCGTCGTCGGCGGTGGCGCCGTCGTCGGCCGCCGGCGACGCCGTCTCGTCGTCGTCCTCGACCGGGGGCTCGGGGTCGGCAGCGTCCGCCGTGCCCTCCGTCGACGTCGACGACGGCTCCGGTGCCGATGCCGACTCCGACGCCGGAACCGACGCTGCGGCCGCCGACCGGTTCGCCCCGGCCGGCGCCTCCAGGGACTCGACCAGTCGCTCCAGGAACGTGTCGACCGCACTCCGGAGTTCGTCCTCGCAGTGTCCCTCCGTCGCTTCGAGGAGGTCGTCGGTCAGGGCCGTCGCGACTGTCTCGGCGTCTCGCCTGAGTCGCCGTGCGGCCACCGCCCGTTCGTCGTCGAGTGCGTCCCGCGTGACTCGCGCGAGTGCGCCGACGTTGTCGGCCAGTTCGTCGAGGTCGAACCGTTCGTGTACGCGCCCGTCGTCGGTCAGACGGACGACGGCCAGCGTGTGGCCGTCGGTCAACAGGCCCCTGTCGACGCCCGCCGACTCCATGGCGGCGAGCAACGTCTCCCCGTCGTCCGGCGTCAGTCCGTTCGAGGGTGCGGCGGTGTCGACGAACGCACGGGGACGCTCGCCGGGGCAGAGCGCGTACCCCACAGTCCCGGCGTCGGTGTCGTAGCCCGCGACGACGGCGCCGTCGTGCAGGTCCCAGCCCAGCAACTCGAGCAGCGGTTGGGTCACGCGCAGTTCCGCGGTTCGGGCGGACATCGACGGGTCGGACTCGATGGCCGACCGGACGGTCGCCACGTACGCCTCCACGTCTTCGGGGTCGACGTTCCCGTCCGGGCTCATGCTCCCCGTCTACGGGAGCGCCTCGTTTATACGTTGGCCGACGTGCCGCCACGGTGTCGGGCGCCGGCCAGGCGCTGCAGGACGGGCGACGAACTGAAGCGGGTGCCGACCGTCTCCGCGCGGGCGATCGCCGATAATAGACGAAACGAACCGTATCAGAGGTACGTCGCTACCAGCAGCACACCGAGGAAGACGTGCCAGACAAGCACCGCGGCTTTCGCCCGGGTCGACGGCGCGGGCTGGGGTGGGTTTCGGAACATGGCGTCGTAGACGAACACCGTCGCGACGACTGTTCCTGCGATCAGTCCGACCTGGAAACTGAACGCAGTCACGGCGCCCGTCAGGACACCCCCACCGAGACTGACCGCGATGGCGATCAGGATCTTGTCG
The DNA here is from genome assembly GCA_964542685.1 of uncultured Halobacteriales archaeon. Taxonomy (GTDB): domain Archaea; phylum Halobacteriota; class Halobacteria; order Halobacteriales; family Natrialbaceae; genus CAZIVN01. Next base: position 3,670 of record CAZIVN010000022.1, on the reverse strand, counting down.
TAGTAGCTGAGGGAACTACCAGGCACCATACGGTAGCTAGCTGCTGTCGCCTCAAAACCTCCCGACCGATTCTCACGAGCTGGGAGCCCCGGCGTCCGGACGCCTCACCGCATCTCCGGTTCGGACTCCCGGGTGGTGAAGACGCTTGGCGACCCGCCACGCTGGATGATCTCGAAGGCACGCATCAGGTCCGTCCTGGAGACGATACCGACGAGCGCACCGTCCGCGTCGACGACCGGTAACCGCCCGACGTCGTTCCCTTGCATGTGCTGGAACGCGTCCATCGCGTCCTCGTTCGGCCCGACGGTCCTGACGTCAGACGACATGACGTCTCTCACCAGGTACGCCGCCCGCTCGGTCTCGTCGACGGCTCCGACGTCGTCGAGCGTCACGATCCCGACCAGTCGACCGTTCTCGACGACCGGATAGCCGACGTGACGCTCGTCGAACATCCGGGTCAACAGGTCCTGGACGGTGGTGTCCCCCGAGACGGTGGCCAGGGCGTCCCGGGGCGTCATCACGTCGCGAACCGTCACGCCCTCGAACGCGGCCTTGAGAGTCGTCTGCTCGGCCTCGCCGGCCGCGGCGATGTAGATGAAAAACGCCAGCAGGATGAGAAACGGGTTGGCGAACAGCCCGAACAGTCCCAGCGCGAACGCGAACGCCTTTCCGACGGCCGCGGCCTGTCGTGTCGCCTGTGCGTGTGGCTGGTTCCGGGCGAGCAGCGCCCGGAGCACGCGGCCGCCGTCCATCGGGAACCCCGGGAGCATGTTGAACGCGGCGAGCGCGACGTTCAGAATCGCGAGGTAGCCCAGCACGAACCGGCCGGCGTCCATGCCCGGTGGGAGCGCGACGAACGCCACGAGGGACCCCACCCCGACGAGGACGCTCACCACGGGGCCCGCGATGGCGATGAGCAGTTCGTGCCGCCAGTCCTCCGGGGACTCGGCGAAACTGGCGACGCCACCGAGCAACCAGAGCGTGATCGAGTCGATGTCGTACCCGTAGCGCAACGCGACCAGCGAGTGGCCGAACTCGTGCAACAGGACGCCGAGGAACAGTCCCAGCGCCGACGCCGTTCCGAGCAGCCACGGCGTGGCGCCGTCGGTCAGTCGAGCGGGATCCAGCGTCGCGTCGAGGGTCCCGTTTATCAGCGACACCAGTTGCGCGAGGTCCCACGCGATGAACGCGGCGAACAGTGGCAAAACGAGCAAGAAGGTCCAGTTGAGGCGGACGGGAATCCCGAACGCCGACCCGATTCGGACGCCTCGCATGGTTCGACGGTTCTCGTCGAACGGGGTTAAAGCGCTGGGGTCGCGGGACCTCTCCCAGTCGCTCCCGCTCCGACAGGGGTGACGCATCGCGGGGCGGTGAGGCTCACCCTCGTCGCCCGCCGTAGACGGCCGTCGTCATGCGAACGGTGTCGCCGTCGGAGAGCGGCGTCTCCAGTCCGTCGCGGTGACGGACGTCCTTGCCCTCGACCGTGATCGTCCTGTCGCCGCGGACCTCGCCGTCCTCGAAGAAGGTCAGCCCCTCGTAGGACCCTTCGAGGTCACGCAGCAGGGACCTGACGGTCGCGTCGTCGGGCACGTCCCGCACGACGCGTTTGGTCCCGACCGGTTCGCGAAGCGGCCCGAAGAACACGCACTCGACCTGCACGGGTTCCGATTGGACCGGCAGGGACTTGTCGGCGTCGACTCCGGGGACACGAGGTGGGCACCCGGCCCTCCGTGGCCGGTCTCCACCCCCATTTATGAGGGACCCGTTCGAACGAGAGGGTGCATGACGGACATACTCATCGATAGCACGTCCGAAGAGGGATTTACTACCAGCAGCATCGTCGGTGACTTCGAACTGACCATCGACGCCACCGGCGAGGACGGGCCGGGTCCGAACGCGACGCTGGTGGCCACCTACGCCTCCTGTTACATCCCTGCCTTCCGGGTCGGTGCCGAACAGCGCGGCCACGAGGACCTCGGCCGCATCGAGGTCGAATCGGAGGCGGACCTCGACGACGACGACGACCTCTCCGCGATCCGGTTCGACGTCAAGGTCGAGGCGGACCTGGGCGAGGACGCCGAGGACATCGTCGAACGCGGCGAGGAGATCTGTCACGTCCACTCGGCGGTCCGCGAGGGACTCCAGGCGGAGATCACGGTCGAAGACGACGCGTTCTGAGCAGGGACGGTTTCTCGTCCACGCTTCTGGCCGACGGGAAACGCTGAAACCCGTCGGCCACCCAGTAGGTCGTATGAGCGACTGGACGGACAGCGTGGTCGGCGAGCGGATGGCGCTCGACCAGGAGTTCTCCGACCGCGTCCGCGCCTCGGAGTTCACCTCACAGGAGTGGAGTCTCGTGATGACCGCCATCGAGTTCGAGATCGAACACCCGGCGGACCCGGACCGGGCACGGATCGTCGTCGACGACTCGAAACTCGACCAGATCGTCCCCGAACTGGACACGATTCGCGACCAGATGCAGGGGATGGGCGCCAGTTCGGGCCCGCCCTCTGGTGGGTCGTCCTCCGGGGGCGTGATCGACGGCGTGAAAAACGCACTCGGCCTGGGCGGGGGCGGCGGCGACGGTGGAAACGAGGCGAAAGCCGAGGCCGCGTCCGCACTGGCCCAGGAGTACGCCGACCAGCTCCAGTCGCGGCTGGAGCGCGACGGCCGCTGGAAGGAGGTCCGCACCATCGCCGCGGCGACCGGTGACGGGGGCGAGGGGTTCGATCCGTCGGTCGCGGCGGACGACGGGGACGCCGCCGAGTGACGCGGGCGTCCCGACGCGTCCGGTCGAATTGCCGCCATCCCGGAGCACAAGCCCTTTCGCCGTCGACCCCCTCCGGGTGGTATGGACTACGATACACGTCTCGATCGGGCGCTCGCGGAGACGCCCGACTTCGCCGGCTCCGAGTCGCGCCTGAGCGTCCCGGACGCCGAGGCACAGAAAGACGGCGCCTTCACCCGACTGACCAACGTCGACGACGTCGCGGCGGCGCTGAACCGTCCGGTCGACCACCTCTACCGTGCGATCCAGCGCGAACTGGGCACCAACGCCGAACTCGGCGAGGGGGTCGCTCGCTTCAACGGCGAGTTCTCGGGCGAGGACTTCGACGCGGCGGTCAGGAGCTACGTCGCCGAGTACGTCGAGTGTAGCGAGTGTGGGCTCCCGGACACGCGACTGACCAACGAGGACGGAACGCCGATGTTGCGCTGTGAGGCCTGCGGGGCGTTCCGCCCGGTCAGCAAGGGGTCGTCCCGCACGTCGTCGGCCGACGACGGCCCGGAGATCGAGGCCGGCGAGACGTACCACGTCCGGATCACCGGGACGGGACGGAAAGGCGACGGCGTCGCCGAACGCGGTCCGTTCACCATCTTCGTCTCGGGCGCCCAGGAGGGTCAGGAACTGGACATCTACGTGGAACGGACCAGCGGGACGCTCGCCTTCGCACGCCCCACCTGACACGGAGACACGTCGGCGAGCGGTCCCGTCGGGCTCCGTGCGGCACCGGCGTCGCCGCCCGACTCGCGAATCACTCCGGATTTCCTGGTATGTTTCTTCAATCCGGGCTGGAAACGAAGAGAAAGATATATAAATAAACCTTCGCTCCATCCACGTGGGGCAGTACAGGACGTTCTCTCCCCCCTTGTCCTGTGTACCGCCCCCGGA